>JAGHUU010000224.1 GCA_018064695.1 Candidatus Blautia equi
GTATCAGTCATACCATAGGAAGCTGGACCAGCTGCCATGTTATCTGGGTGAAGGGTACGTCCGGTACCACCGCCGGATGCAACGGAGAAGTATTTTTTGCCTTTCTCGTTACACTCTTTTTTGTAGGTACCAGCTACTGGATGCTGGAAACGGGTTGGGTTGGTGGAGTTACCGGTGATGGAAACGTCAACGCCCTCTTTCCACATGATAGCAACACCTTCTGGAACGGAGTTTGCACCGTAGCAGTTAACTTTTGCACGAAGACCCTCGGAGTAAGCGGTTCTGGAAACCTCTTTAACCTCGTTGGTGTATGGGTTGTACTCGGTCTCAACGAAGGTGAATCCGTTGATACGGGAGATGATCTGTGCAGCGTCTTTTCCAAGACCGTTCAGGATAACACGAAGTGGTTTCTGACGTACTTTGTTAGCTTTCTCAGCGATACCGATAGCACCCTCAGCTGCTGCGAAGGACTCGTGTCCTGCAAGGAATGCGAAGCAGTCGGTCTCTTCCTCAAGAAGCATTTTTCCAAGGTTACCATGGCCAAGACCTACTTTACGGGTATCAGCAACGGATCCTGGGATACAGAATGCCTGAAGACCTTCGCCGATAGCTGCTGCTGCATCAGCTGCTCTTCTGCACTCTTTTTTGATTGCGATTGCAGCACCTACGATGTAAGCCCAGCAAGCGTTCTCGAAACAGATTGGCTGGATGCCTTTGATCTGATTGTAAACATCAAGGCCAGCGTCTTTTGTGATTTTCTCAGCTTCTTCAAGGGAAGCAATACCATAACTATTTAAAACAGCATTGATCTGGTCAATACGTCTCTCATAAGATTCAAATAAAGCCATTTGAATTTCCTCCTATTATTCTACTATGATGGGCTAATTATTCTTTACGTGGGTCAATGATCTTAACAGCATCAGCTACACGGCCGTACTGACCTTTAGCTTTTTCCCATGCGGTGTTAGGGTCATCACCCTTCTTGATAAAGTCAGTCATTTTTCCAAGGCTTACGAACTGATATCCGATGATCTGATCATCAGCATCAAGAGCGATACCGGTAACATAACCTTCAGCCATCTCAAGATAACGAGGTCCTTTTGCAAGAGTACCGTACATAGTACCAACCTGGGAACGAAGTCCTTTTCCAAGGTCCTCAAGACCAGCACCAACAAAAAGACCCCCCTCAGAGAAAGCGGACTGGGAACGTCCATAAACGATCTGGAGGAAGAGCTCTCTCATAGCGGTATTGATTGCGTCACAAACAAGGTCGGTGTTAAGAGCTTCCATAACAGTAAGACCTGGAAGGATCTCAGCTGCCATAGCTGCGGAATGAGTCATACCGGAACATCCGATAGTCTCAACGAGTGCCTCCTGGATGATACCCTCTTTTACGTTAAGGGACATTTTACAAGCACCCTGCTGTGGAGCACACCAGCCAACGCCGTGAGTAAATCCAGAGATATCCTTTACCTCTTTTACCTGAACCCATTTAGCTTCTTCCGGGATCGGTGCTGCGCCATGATGAACGCCCTGTGCTACTGGGCACATTTCTTCTACTTCGCGTGAATAAATCATTGTTAAACTCCTTTCAAGTATTGTTTTAGGAATGTGTTGTTAAACGCATAACAACCTTTCTACATTTTCTCACAAAAGTATCTTTTCGTCTAGTGATAATTTGTAAAATTATGCGCATTCCATTAGTTATTGTGTCTAATTCTATGCTATAATACCTTTCGTAACATGCAGATATCATGCTGCATAACGATTCTGACTTACCACAAAGGGAGGCTCTGTCTTCCTCTGCTCCGGGAGTGAACATCATATGAATGAATATAAACCACGGTCTGTATTTCCGCCGCAATTCCAGATCTTAAGCGGCAGCGCTTTAAAGACCCTCGCCATGGTCACCATGCTCATCGATCACATAGGAGCCTATCTGCTCATGAGCCGTGCCAATACCCTGAAGCCGCTTTTTACCAATGGTCCCACGATCTACCGTCTGTCCCGCGATGTGGGGCGCATCGCTTTTCCCATCTTTGTATTTCTGCTTGTGGAGGGTGCCATGCACACCAGAAGCCGCATCAGATACGCCAGAAACCTGCTGCTCTTTGCCCTGATCTCCGAGATTCCCTGGAATCTGGTGCACACTGGCACACTGCAGTACGCAAAGCAGAATGTATATTTCACGCTTCTGCTGGGTTATATCGGCATCTGCTGTATAGAACAGTTCAAAGACCAGCCCTGGTTCCAGGTGCTCGGTGTACTGGCTCTCCTGTGGATCTCCACCAGGCTGAATGCGGACTATGGCTGGAAAGGATTCATCTTTATCCTCATCATGTACTGGTTCCGATATGAGAAGGTGGCTCAGGCCATAGGCGGAAGCTGCTGGCTCTCCTACGAATGGAAGGCCTGCTTCGCCTTTATCCCCATCAATATGTATAATGGAGAAAGAGGCTTTATCAAAGGAAACCTGAAATATGTTTTCTACTTCTTCTACCCTGTCCACATTGCGATTCTTTATTATCTGAAATACTTTGTTTTTGTATAAACATACACAAAAAAGGTGCCTGCACGGCACCTTTTTATTTTGACTTATTTTATTTTGACTTTTTTGTTGTTCTGGTGGAAGCAGTTCTGGCCGCAGGAGCTTTATAGTACTGCGCAGCATCGTCAAACATCTGGCGCAGCATGCCGCCGTTTGACTGTGTAGTGACAGTGCCTGTATGCTTGCTCACAAAAGCTTCCAGCTTCTTCATATATTCATCAGAAGTGATGCTGCCCTCTGCCACATAAGTAAGTCCCTTTTCCCAGCTGGCAGTGAGCTCCGGGTTTAAAAGGGACCTGATAGAACAGTTCACCACATCGAAGATCATCTCTCCAAGCAGTGTAGGGGTGATGATCTGTGTTTTCTTATTCAGATCCAGATAGTGGATATTGAAAAGCTTTTTCAGGATCTCGGCACGTGTTGCACTGGTACCGATGCCGCTGCCCTTGATCTGGGCGCGGAGGTCCTCATCCTCAATAAGCTGTCCCGCATTTTCCATGGCAAGGATCATGGAACCGGAATTGTATCTCTTCGGCGGGGATGTCTCTCCCTCTTTGATAGAGAGATCATTGACGCTCAGTGTGTCGCCCTTTTTCAGCTTCTGAAGAGCCTCCAGAAGCACTGCGTCGCAGGATACCTCCGTCACCTCGTCACCGCTCTCTCCGCCTTTCTTTCCTGCATCCTCATTTTCTGCAGAGCCGGAAGGATCTGCAGCCTTTCTCTT
>JAGHUU010000017.1 GCA_018064695.1 Candidatus Blautia equi
AGCGGTCTCATCCATGAAAAATATGGATATGAGAACGTGGGCTTCCATCTGGGAAGCGATGTGATCACCATCGACCTCAGCGGCCCAATGACAGCCGAACAGGTGGCAGAGATCGAGCGCAAAGTAAACCTGAAGATCTGGGAAAATCAGGAAGTTATCATTCAGTACCCATCTCCGGAGGAACTGAAGACCATCCCATACAGAAGCAAAAAAGAACTGACCGGAAAGGTGCGCATCGTAACCTTCCCCGGAGCTGATATCTGTGCATGCTGCGGTACCCACGTAGCCCGCACCGGGGAGATCGGCATGGTGAAACTGCTCTCCGTAGTAAAATTCCACGAGGGCGTGCGTATAGAGATGATCTGCGGCGGACGTGTCCTCGCCTATTTAAATCAGGTGGATGCTCAGAATCATGCAATTTCCGTGAGATTATCCGCCAAGCCTGACAAGACAGCGGAGGCAGTAACCCGCTTATATGAGGAAAATGCCAGACTGAAGGTTTCCGTAAGCCGCATGGAGGAGGAAAGCTTTGCGCGGGAGGCAGCCGGACATAAAGACGCCGGAAACTGCCTGATCTTTAAAGCCGGCCTTGAGGCCGACAGTGTCCGCAAACTTGCGGATGCCGTAATGCAGAGCTGCGGCGGAAGATGCGCCCTGTTTTCCGACAATGGGGACGGCACATATAAATATGCCATCGGTGAGCAGAACGGAGATCTCCGTGCACTGAATAAGGAGATGAACGCTGCCCTGAACGGACGCGGAGGCGGAAAACCATTTTTTGTTCAGGGATCCGTGTGCGCTTCTGAGAGCGAGATCCGATCTTTCTTTGCCGGCAAATGATCGATTCAGATCCGGCACATAGATTATCATAGAAAGGCAGAGGTCATGTTTGGAGAATGCCATGCCCATGTGATCATGGACGCAAAGAACTATAAAAAAGCAGTTGGCTTACATGCGGATGGGGTGAAGGACGAGGTCATTCACGCCTGTTTTGCAGAATATCAGAAAAGGCAGATTACTTTTATGCGGGACGGAGGGGATTCCTACGGCGTTTCCAGACGCGCAAAGGAGATCGCTCCCATGTACGGAATCGACTACAGATCCCCGCTGTTTGCCATTCATAAGCTGCATCATTACGGCGGCATTGTGGGAAAAGGCTTTGCCAATATGAAAGAATACCATCAGCTGGTGCTTGAAGCCAGAGAAGGCGGTGCGGATTTTATTAAGATCATGACCACCGGAATCATGGATTTCGATCACGACGGCGGTATCACAGGAACTCCTCTTGAAGCGGATGAGGTAGCGGAAATGGTACACATCGCCCATGAGGAAGGCATGTCCGTTATGAGCCATACCAACGGCATTTACGGCGTACAGGCCGCCATCCGTGCCGGTGTGGACAGCATCGAACACGGGAACTTTCAGGATGAAGAAACCATACGCATGCTCTCCGAGAGCCAAACCGTCTGGGTTCCTACCGTGGTGACAGTAAAGAACCTGCTGGGCTGCGGCAGATTCTCTGATGAAACGATCCGGAAGATCTGGGATGGCGCGGCTGAAAACTTAAGACTCGCATGGAAATACCGTGTAAAGATCGCCCTGGGCAGCGACGCCGGCGCATACATGGTTCCCCACGGAAAAGGAATCGAGGATGAATATCACGCTTTCACAGAGGTACTGGGGGAGAGTGAGGAGATCATCAGATGGTTAGAAGAAGGGGAAAAAGAAATCCGGGGGCGATTTGTAAGATAAGAAATTAAGATAAGAATAAAAACAAGGGACCGCACAATTTCTGTGCGATCCCCTGTTCCATGCGCTTTTTACTCCGCATCCATAAACGTCATGCATGTAAGAATATTAGAACTCTTATTCTCCAGTGGATTGAAGATGACCTTGATCACATCTCCGATCTCCAGTCCGCCGGTGGTGAGATTTTTTACATTTTCTGTGTAACAGGTGATAACAGCATTATCCTTGGTCCGGAAGGTCAGGGTGTTGGCTGTCTTGGCCATAATGGTGCCGGCCACATAAGAAGCGATTTTTTTCTCTTTCTTAGGAACTGCGGCATAGACCTGGTGAATGTAAATGCCCTGTGAGGTGGAACCGTCAAAGACGCCGCTGTAGGTTACGGTGACTACGGTGCCGGGTGCGCTGCCGCCCTGCAGGTAGATCGGTGCGTCTGAGACATCCAGTGCCAGTGTGGTGGAGTTGCTCAGGACCACGGTGAGGATATCGTTGCTGAGACTCTGGATAGTGGCGCGGAACTGGCCGATATCGTGATCAGTTTTCTCTTTTTTCTGCGGTGCAGGAGCCTTAAAAGGATCTGTGTCAGAGATGCTGATAACTTTTAAGTGGGTGGCATTTAAGGTTTTCTGGGAACCATCGATGGGTTCACCCGGTCTTCCGTAGTAATGGATGGCTACGGAACGTCCTCTGGCCAGACCGTAGGAAAAACAGGTTTCGACGCCGGTGAGCTGATAGGTGGCGGCAATATTGGATTCATCCACGATGGTGATCATGTTTGCGGAGATATCCTGAATGGTTCCGGTGGCAACCTGCTCCTCCAGAAGCATAGGGTTGTGGAAGTCATTGACGACCTTTAAGGTTCTTACCACGCTGGTATCTGTGCTGTCCTCAGGAAGCTTGCCCTCGTAAATGATGCTGATCTCATCTCCGGAGATCATGCCGTTTTTGCACTCCAGAGTGGCCTCGGAGACATCAAAATAATAGATTTTTCCGTTTACATCCATGGTGACGATATTTCCGGAAAAATCCAGCAGGATTCCCTTCAGCTCGTCCATATATACGCGGGGTTTGATCTCTGAGAGGTCGTTTTCATCCCCGTGGATGTTTGTAAGTTTATCCACCAGATCTCCGGCCGCACACCCGCTTAAGGGAAGGGCCAGTATCAGGCAGAGACATGTGACAAGAAGTTTTTTCATGGGTTCCTCCATTCAAATCTGATCAGAATTCAGAAACGTTATGTTCCATGATACACTTTCCTTTTCCCATCCGCAATGTTTTTCCGATATAGTTTGTAAATTGCCCGGAATTCGCTGTTATACTTGACAGAAAGTGTAGGTATATATACAATACAAGCGAGTGCAGAAGTGCGCTGTTACTAAGCCGTCAGGCTGAAAAAGAAGAAATAAATAATTGCAAAATAGGATTTCATGCGTTAAGTGTTCCGTGGATGGGGAGTTGCCGCAGAAACGAAAAATAGGATGGCTGATCGCAAAAAAGCGATGCAGAAATGACTTATTTACGATATGAAGTCCGCACCCGTTGCGAATTAGGATGCATACATCTCGAAAGTGAAGGGCAATTGATTATTTGTTCTGTAATTCGTTCACTTCGGGGTGTTTTTTTATTGCCGGACAAGAGGAGCCTTTCTTCGGACTGTTCCGGGAGCGGAAGACATCCCAGAACAAGAAAAGGAGATTGACAGAATGGACAAAGAGAAGATCAAGGAAGGCGTTCGCCTTTTATTGGAGGGAATCGGAGAAGACATCAACCGTGAGGGTCTTCTGGATACACCGGACCGCATCGCGCGCATGTGCGAGCAGATCTACGGAGGACTGACCCAGGATGCAGGCGTGCATCTGGCAAAACAGTTCCACGCAACAAACAACAATATGGTCCTTGAGAAGGACATTACTTTTTATTCCACCTGTGAGCACCATCTGCTCCCATTTTATGGTAAAGCTCATGTGGCATACATCCCTGATCAGAAGGTGGCAGGCCTCAGCAAGCTGGCCCGCACCGTGGAGGTCTATGCCAGACGTCCGCAGATCCAGGAAAATATGACCGCCCAGATTGCAGACGCCCTGGAAAAACATCTTGCTCCTAAGGGCGTTATGGTCATGATCGAGGCTGAGCATATGTGCATGACCATGCGCGGTGTGCAGAAGCCGGGCTCCAAAACCGTTACCACCATCACAAGAGGTGCTTTTGCTGAGGACTATACCCTGCAGCAGACCTTCCTTCAGATGGTGAAGGGCTGATGGAATGGAACGCGTAAACAGAATTCTTAACCATCCAATCTATCAGAAGGAATTCCGGGAGCTGCAGGAAGCAGAGCGGGAACGCATTTTCTGCAATCATACCATGGAGCACTTTCTGGATGTGGCCAGGCTTATGTATATCTACAGCCTGGAGGATGGTGCGCCTCTTTCAAAGGAGCTTCTCTATGCGGCTGCCCTGCTTCATGATATCGGAAGAAATGAGCAGTATCAGAAGGGAACGCCCCATGAGATCTCCGGTGCCAGACTGGCAGGGGAGATCCTGGCGGATTGCGACTTTGGCGAGGATGAGATCGATTTGATCCGGTTTGCCATAGGAAATCACAGAGGAAGCAAAGGAACGGGTGCAGAGGCGGCAGGAGATGACAGAAGAGAACTCCTCTCTGCGTATCTTTACCGTGCCGACAAACGTTCCAGAAACTGTTTTTCCTGCAAAGCGGAGAAGGAATGCAACTGGGCTGCGGAGAAGAAAAATCTGACGGTTCAGTATTAACTGTTTTTAGAAGATTTGGAGGAAATAATATCATGATTATCGGAAATAGAAATTTTGACACGGAACATAAATGCTATATCATGGGTATCCTGAATGTTACCCCGGATTCTTTTTCCGACGGCGGAAAATTCAATAATCTGGATGCAGCTCTTTTTCACGCTGAGGAGATGATCAAAGAGGGTGCGGATATTGTGGATATCGGTGGAGAATCCACCAGACCGGGTCATCAGGTCATCACAGATGAGGAGGAGATCGCCCGTGTGACCCCTGTAATTGAGGCTGTGAAGGCCCGCTTTGACGTGCCGGTTTCCATCGACACCTACAAAGGTGCCGTTACAGAGGCAGCCCTTCAGGCAGGCGCTGACCTGGTAAATGATATCTGGGGATTTAAGCATGACTACAGAGTGGCAGAGCTCACTGCAAAATATAACGCAGCCTGCTGTCTTATGCACAACCGCCATGAGGCTGTCTACAATGACTTCCTGAAGGATTTTATGACAGATATGCAGGAATGTGTGGACATCGCACATAAAGCCGGCGTAAAGGACGATAAGATCATTCTGGACCCGGGCGTAGGCTTCGGTAAAACCTACGAGATGAACCTTGCCATCATCAATCATATGGAGATCCTGAACCAGCTGGGCTATCCGGTGCTTCTTGGAACCTCCAGAAAATCCGTGATCGGACTTACCCTGGACCTTCCGGCAGATCAGAGAGTGGAAGGAACCCTGGCTACCACCGTTATGGGTGTGATGAAGGGCAGTGCTTTTGTCCGCGTACATGACATTAAGGAAAACTACAGAATTATCAAAATGACAGAAGCAATTCTGGCAAAATAAGGTGATAAAATGGATAAGATCAGAATTGAGAAGCTTGAGATATTTGCAAATCACGGAGTATATCCGGAGGAAAACGTGCTGGGACAAAAGTTTGTGGTGTCCGCAGTGCTTTATACCGACACTAGAAAGGCCGGTCTGACGGATGACCTCAGCTGCTCCACAAATTACGGGGAGGTCAGCCACTTCATGAAAAAGTTTGTGGAGGGGCACACCTTTATGCTCATTGAGCGCGTGGCCGAGGAGCTGGCAAAAGAAGTGCTGTTGCATTTTCCGCTGATCAGTCAGATTGATCTGGAAATCAGCAAACCATGGGCGCCTATCGGACTTCCTCTGGAAACAGTAGCCGTGCAGATCACCAGAGGCTGGCACACAGCCTTTGTGGCACTGGGATCCAACATGGGAGATAAGAAGGCTTATCTTGACATGGCAGTGGAAGCACTGAAAAACAGAGAGGATTCAGAAGTGATTAAGGTGGCAGATTATCTGGTGACAGAGCCGTACGGCGGTGTGGAACAGGATGACTTCCTGAACTCCGCTCTGCAGCTTCGCACCCTGCTCTCACCGGAGGAGCTTCTGGACGTTCTTCATGAGATCGAGCAGATGGCAAACAGAGAGAGACTGATCCACTGGGGACCACGTACGCTGGATCTGGATGTCCTTCTCTACGATGATCTGGTATATGAATCAGAGACCCTGATTATTCCGCATATTGAGATCCAGAAAAGAGATTTTGTTCTGATCCCAATGGCGCAGATCGCACCGTATAAGCGCCATCCGATCCTTAAGGAAACCATGCAGGAGCTTCTGAATAAGCTGAAGAACCAATAAAAAACAACTGAAAATGAAAATAAGAAGAGGTGAACCCGATCATACAGGGGTTCACCTCTTTTTTTCTGAATAAATTGTGTCGATTCCGGTTATTCCGGGGAAAAGTCCTGCCCCGTCTGCTGAACGCGGAAATAGTAGGTATAGAAACGGCGGAAGCCCAGGGCCTCATAAAGATGCTCCGCACGGGTATTGCCCTCCACCACCTGAAGATAGGCGTTGGCGGCGCCATGTTTCATGCCTTCTTTTAAAAGACCGGTACAGATCTCGCGGGCATAGCCTTTTTTTCTGTGATCCCTGTGGACATTGATGGCGTAGATGCCTATGTAATCACGGTCCAGAATACCAAGTCCGGTGGCTATGATCTGCCCGTTCTCCTCAATATAGGCGCAGATGGTCTCTTTTGGGATGGCCCGGTACATGGACGGAACCACAATGCGGTGGATGGGATTGTCTGTTCCCTTTAAGGAAAACAGACCTTCGATCCAGCGGATGGGGATGGAGGAGGAAAACTGTACGTGTGAATAAGGGGACTCCAGATGGGCCTCATCCAGCTTTAAGGTCATGACATTTGTGACATGCTCGATCTCGTAGCCGCGGTTTTCCAGTACATAATCAAAATCCTCAGACACAAGAGGACTGATCTTGAAGATCGCCGGTGTGCCAAGGCGCTTGTAAACACTCTCACAGTAAGGGATCTTCTCTCTTAATGGGAGGGTGGAAGTGCCGAACTGTTCCACACTGTTGGTTCTGTGGGTATAAAAATAAGAAAAACGGAGGATCCAGCCGTCATAAAGCTCCATTTTATGGGATGGCCAGGCATTCAGCGACATATCCTCTATTTTTTTAATATGCTGATCCATAACAATGACCTCCTTTACAGGTCAGAAGTAAAAAACGAGTTCAGTTGCTCTGCCAGAATGGCATGGCCCATGCGGGTCAGATGAACGCCGTCTGTAGTGATGGCGGAATAGCCGGATTCTGCGGCAGAAGCGGTGAGAACCTCCTGAAGGGGAAGGAACGGAAGCCGGTAAGCATCGGCCAGCGCCCGGATTCCCAGTGACATCTGCTTCTGATAAGGCTCCCACAGGGAAAATTCCAGGGGATAAGGGAAAACAAAGGGCTCCATAAGGAGGATATCCTTTGTGGCAATGCGAAGGGTGCAAAGCAGTTGCTCATAGTGGCTGAAAAAGTCTTTCATGAGCGCTTCTCTCTGCGTTTCCGTGCGGTTTGTGTTCATCATAATGCCAATATCGTTGATGCCGATCAGGATGGTGATTCTGTCCGGCTTCAGGGAAAGGTAATGAGAGCGGGCATTGTCGCAGAGGCGGGATACGGTGAATCCGTCTACTCCTCTGTTGATGAAGGTATATTCCCTTCCATTTTCTTTCAGGGAAGCGTGAAGCAGGGATACATATCCATCGCCCAGCGGATCTTCTGAAAAAAGACGTCCGCAGTCGGTGAGGCTGTCTCCCAGGCATAATACTTTTTTGCTGCTCATAGTTCTTCTCTTCCTGTGTTTTCAGTATCATCCTGCGGCAGCTGGTTCTGACCTTCATAAGCGGACAGGATATCCTGCTGGATCCGGGCGATCACGCCCATGATGTCCTTATGCTGATCATCATAGAACTCTGCCTGGGAAATAAGCGGCATGTCCAGATGAAACTGGCCTATGATGGAAGCGGAAGAGGAGAGAGCGGAGAATTTCTGCCGGCTCCTTCTGGCTTCCGGAAGGGATGCTTTCTGGAAAAGAGCTTTGGTTCTGTCCAGACCGAAATTATAGCGGGTGATGAGGGCGGAGGAGATCTCGTAGAGATAGAACGGAACGGGATCTTTATACTGCTTAAAGAAAAGCTGCATAGTCAGCTCCTGTTCTCCCACATGGGCCAGAACGCGCAGATACAGACTGGCTTTCTTCATAAAGCTCTGTTCATCCGGAAACTTCTTCATCATGCTCTCCAGAAAGCGGCAGTAATTGTAATAGAGGTCTATAAGATATCTTCTCTGCTCCGCGGGTTTTCTGGCGCGGAGGCTGTCACTCTCTGATTCAAAAATACGGGTGTATTCATTTTTTAGCTGGGAGGCATATTCATTGATCCTTGCAGTCAGGAAATAGGACTGGGAGGATCGCTGCAGGTTTTCCAGAATGATGAATATCTGCAGAGAATCGCGAATCAGCATGATCTTATCCATCTCGGCTGAAAAGGCTTTTTTTATGGCTGCAGATATGCCGGAATTAAAATTGACGCAGATGAAAAGCTGGCCTTCCAGATCCCGGACTCTGTACTCCGGATGGGCGTTCAGGAAACGATACAGCTGCCTGCCTGTCTCATCATAGTCGGCATCTGCTTCCACATCGATGACTCTCCAGGCACCGCTCCAGTATCCCAGTGTCCACAGAATTCGCCTCTGCCGGAACTCCTGTTCCACGATCCAGATATGGCGGATGGTGCAGCCCGGATGGCAGGTGGCTTTTACAAAGTACGGGGACAGGTATTCCAGTACCTCTGCGTATGGTTTATTTCGAAAGGCATACTTTGTATCAAAATCTTTTTTGGACATACGCACGTCCAGGAAATCAGCGGCCATCATCCGCAGTGCGGCGGCGCTGTATTTTTCAAAGGTTTCCAGCTGCGGGCAGACTTCTTTTCCGTCTGCTCTCTGCGGAATGGATATTTTTACCTGAATCAGCTGATTATATTCATTTACATCGAATAATGTCACGCTCTTTCTTTTTGGATAGGCTTTCCCCCATTTCCAGGCCTTGTCGGGCTGCATTTTGAAGGAAAGAACAGGAAACGGCGTGAGTGCTGCGGAAGGATTTTCCTCCTCCGGAACCAGCATTTTCATGTTCAGAAGGGACCGCAGATCAAAATAACTTGTATATTGATACGGAGATTTTGGTTTATTCATAGTCTTTTATCTATGGACACTTCTTAACTGAAAAATCAGTGTGTCGTGTCTCTGTAAGTATTGATTTTAAAAGGTTTTTCACATTTTCTTAACCATAAAACCGCGACTGAAAATCAGAGCGGCAATGGATTTATATGACCTGTTTTTCAGTATAGATTACTTTTTCCCATACGTAAAGAAGAAAAATCAGGAAGTTCAAAGAGGAAAATGTGAAGAACGAGAAAAATGGAGAAAAACAGAGAATAATGTAGAAAACATGCTGATTCTCTAAAATATCTATAAATTCACGGGAAAACCTTTACAAACAGGAGGGGAGCCCATATAATGGCGTCACCGGAGTTCTTCCGGAATCTGATCCCGTCGGTTCTGACGGAAACAATCCCAAATCATAAAACTGAATAAAAATTATAAAAGAGAGGAAACAATATGCTGACAGGATTACTGCTTGTTACCTCCGGAACAGCTATGCTGATGGATCTTCGCACCATGAAGGTGGATAACGGCTGGCTGCTGTTTATGCTGGTCCCGGGTTTTCTGACCCGTCTTCTGACAGAGGGCATTTCTTCTGTTCCGGATTTTCTTATGGGTATGCTGTTACCGTTTTTTCTGCTCATCGGACTCTTTTATTTTCATATGCTCGGTGCAGGGGACATTAAACTGCTTTGTGTGCTGGGCGGAATGACGGGGGTTCGGGGAGCCGGGATCCTGATGCTCTGTACCCTGTTTCTGGGTGGGATCTTTGCCTTCTTTTTTCTCCTGTTCTATGGAGGCGTGAGGGAACGGTTCCGGTATTTCTTTTCCTATGTGCGCGACTGTGTGCAGAACGGGGAAGTCAGACCTTATTATCAGCAGGGCCCAAGGCTGGAAAATTTTCATTTTACGGTGCCGATCTTTCTTGGCACTTTGCTGTACGCAGGAGGTTTGTTTTGAACAGAAATATATTTGCGGTGTGTGATCTGGAGGCGAATTACGCAAACAATTTTATGAACTATCTGAATAAAAGAAAAAATATCCCGTTTGAGATCCAGGCGTTTTCCAGTGTGGAGACGCTGGTACAGTATGCGGAGGAAACTTATATAGAGCTGCTGCTGATCTCCAGCCGGGCGATGAGAAAGGATGTGAGAGACCTGGGAATCGGGCAGATCATCATTCTGGCTGAGGGGAATTACCTGCCGGAGCTGGAACAGTATCCCAGTGTCTATAAATACCAGGCATCCGCAGATGTGGTGCGGGAGGTGCTGGCCTGCTATGGAGAGGAGAAGGCATATATCCCGGCTGCGTTCCCGGTCATGAAGAAGCATACCGTGATCTATGGATTTTATTCGCCCCTTGGGCGGTGCCTCAAAACATCTCTGGCACTTACCATGGGACAGCTTCTGGCAAAAAATAAGGCAGTACTGTATCTGAATCTGGAAGGGTACTCCGGGCTGGAGGGGCTGCTGAACAGATCTTTTTCCTGTACCCTCAGTGACCTTCTTTACTACATCAAGCAGGACCCGGATAAGCTGCTCTTAAAACTGAACGGTGCGGTGCACACTGTGAACGGCATGGATTTTATTCCGCCTGTGCAGAATCCGGCGGATATTCTGGGAACGTCTTTTGAAGATATGGAGAAGTTATTGCAGGAGATCACCCTGCACACCTCTTATGAGGCGCTGATTCTGGATTTTGGCAATGATCTGCCGGATATGTATCCGCTGCTGGATCAGTGCTGGCGCATTTTTATGCCGGTTCTGGAGGATCCGGTCTCCCGGTGCAAGATCCGGCAGTTTGAGGAGCTTTTAAAGTCCAGGGATTATGCGCAGGTGCTGGCAAAGACAGAGAAGCTATATCTCCCGGAGCGACAGATCCTGTTATCCGGAGATTCCCCTGTGGAACAGCTTTTGTTTACGGAGCTTGGCACCTATGTGAAGGATCTCCTGGATGAGGAATGAGTGAAAATGAGGGGGAGTTAAATGAGAAGAAAAGAGGTATTTCAGAGGATCAGGGCGCAGCTGATGACACAGCTGGATCTCACCAGAGAGCTCTCTGATGAGGAGATCCTGGAGCTGATCGATGAAATCCTTCTGAATAGAGATCAGGGAGAACAGCTCTCATTAAAAGAAAAAATAGCGCTTCGGCAGGAGCTGTTTTACTCCGTAAGAAAGCTGGACGTGCTGCAGGAGCTGATCGATGACGAGACGGTGACAGAAATCATGGTAAACGGACCGGATTCCATCTTTGTGGAGCGTGACGGAAAACTGATGCGGTGGAATAAAAGCTTTACCTCCCGGGAAAAGCTGGAGGATGTGATCCAGCAGATCGTGGGACGGTGCAACCGTGTTGTGAATGAGTCCATGCCCATTGTGGATGCCAGGCTGGAAAACGGTGCCAGAGTAAATGCTGTCATTCAGCCTGTAGCCCTGAATGGTCCGATTCTCACCATCCGTCGTTTCCCGGATACCCCGGTGACCATGGAGAAGCTGCTCTCCTTTGGCAGTCTTACTCCGGAGTGCGCCGGATTTCTGGAAAAGCTGGTATGTGCCAGATACTCCATGGTTATAGGCGGCGGCACCGGAAGCGGAAAAACCACTTTTCTGGGAGCACTCTCTGATTTCATCCCAAAAGATGAGAGGATCATTGTTATAGAAGATAATGCAGAGTTAAAGATTCAGGGTATCGCAAACCTGGTCCGCCTGGAGGCCAAGATGGCGAACACCGAGGGCGGAAATTCCATTACGATCAGAGATCTCATCAAAAGCGCTCTTCGAATGCGCCCTGACCGGATCGTGGTGGGAGAGGTACGAGGCGGAGAAGCGGTGGATATGCTGCAAGCGCTTAATACAGGGCATGACGGCAGCTTAAGTACGGCACATGCGAACTCGGCCAGAGACATGCTAAGCAGACTGGAGACCATGACTCTTATGGGCGTGGACCTGCCGCTGGAAGCTATACGGCGGCAGATCGCTTCGGGCGTGGATATTCTGGTGCATCTGGGAAGAATGAGAGACAAGTCCAGAAAAGTGCTGGAGATCACGGAGGTGTGCGGCTTTGAGAAGAATGAGATTCAGCTTCGGACACTGTATAAATGGGTGGAGGGAAAAGGTCTCTGTGAACAGGAGCCTCTTCTCAACCGGGAAAAACTCCAGAGGGCAGGGATCAGTCTATGAAGCAGAATTATCAGACATATATTTTTACAAAAACAGAAATTCTGAGATATCTGCTGGAGAGTATTCTGCTCTGTGCCCTTGTGGATTATCTCTTTTACCGGAGTCTCTGGCTGATTCCGCTGTTTGCTCCTGTTTCCTTCTACTATTTCCGAATGAAGAAAAGACAGCAGATGGAGGAGAGAAAGAAAAAACTGAATTATCAGTTTAAGGATGCACTGAACGCACTTTCCGTGGCTGTTCAGGCCGGCTATTCCGTGGAGAATGCCATCAGCGCCTGCACCAGAGATCTGGAGCGGCTGTATCAGAAGCAGGATGATATCCTGGAGGAATTCCACTATATCGAAAACCAGCTGAGACTGAGCATTCCCGCGGAGGAGCTGTTTCTTGACCTTGGAATGCGATCCCAGATAGAGGATATTGAAAATTTTGCTTCCGTATTTCATACCGCCAAAAGAACGGGAGGAAATATGGAGAATGTGATCCGGAAGGTAGCCGGAATGCTAGGCGATAAGATCGACGTAAAAAAAGAGATAGAGGCCTCCATTGCGGCCAAGAGATCCGAGCAGCTGATCATGAGTTTCATGCCGGCGGGGATCATCCTGTATCTGCAGTTTACTTCCCCGGGATTTCTGGATGTCCTTTATGGAAATATCCTGGGTGTCTGCATCATGACGGTCTGTCTTGGAATATACGGAACAGCTTATTGGTTAGGGAGAAAAATTGTGAATATTGAGGTGTGACTATGTGGATCCATGTTATTTTATTTCTTCTCATCCTCATCATAGCGGTTCTGTGGTTCATGGGATGGCTGCATCTGGAGGGGCTGGATGATGAAAAGGGAAGAAAGCTGTTTCTTCTGGTGGCGCTCCTTGGAAATCTTTTCGGCATGGTTCTCACACTGTCATCCGGTGGGATGGGGGAGGGGTACCGCCTTGTGAAAGAGGAGGACCTGACCTATGAACAGAAATTTCAGGTGAGTATTGAGGGCGGTGAGAGCGGACAGCTCTATGTACAGATCCCGGAGAAGAACCTGAAGGAGGAAGAGGAGCCGACACCGGGTTCTGTTGAGAGCAATGTCTCCTGGCAGCAGGATCTCCGGGAGGCTGTGGCAGAGTTTAATGAGAAAAAAGAGGATCCGGACTATTACTATCTTCCGCAGGAATGGGATGGAAAAAAGCTTGTATGGGAATATCCCTCGGATCATACCGGTTCTATCATAGCTGCCCTCAGTCTCATAATGGCGGTCATGCTCCTCATCAAAAAATCCAGAGAGGAAGCTGAACTGCGGCAAAAGCGATATGAAGAACTGCTTCTGGACTATCCCGCATTGATCATGAAATTTACACTGCTGATCCAGGCCGGAATGACGGTCCGGAAGGCATTTCAAAAGATCGCCCTGGATTACAGGAGAAAAAAGCCCCGGAAAAAGCGAATTGCCTATGAGGAGATCCTGGTGACCTGCTATGAGATGGAAAGCGGTATCTCAGAAGCGGAAGCCTACAGAAGATATGGAGAGCGGTGCGGGCAGATGAAATACAAGACATTTGCTACGCTGCTGATACAGAACCTGCAGAAGGGAAGCAGGCGTCTTGCGGATATGCTGGAGACAGAATCCGTGGAGGCCTGGGAGGAAAGAAAAAGACATGCACGGGTGGCGGGTGAAACAGCCTCAACCAAACTGCTTTTACCTATGGTCATGATGCTGATGGTTGTGATGGCACTGATCATGATCCCCGCATTTCTGTCCTTCTACGGGTAAAGAGGAAGGAGGTGTAACTATGCGAAAGATGAAAAAACTGATGAAGTCCTTCTTCAGAGAAGAAGATGCAGTAGGTGTTGTAGAGATTATTCTTATCCTCGTTGTCCTTATCGGCTTAGTCATCATCTTTAAAGAGCAGCTTACGAGTCTCGTATCTAAGCTCTTATCTAAGATCACAAAACAGAGTGATTCTATTTAATTCCTGAAGAGAGGAGGTGTGCCCCATGAAGAGGAAAGGCAGTATTACCATATTTCTGGCGTTGACGCTGAGTGTGATCCTGTCCCTTGTCTGTACCAGTATAGAATCCGTACGGATGGCAGCAGCCAGGACCCAGAGCCTCTGCAGTCTGGATATTGGCCTTTTTTCGCTGTTTGGCCAGTATGATAAGGATGTGTGGAAGGATTTTGACCTGTTTATGCTGGATGGTTCCTGCGGAGGGGGAGATCTGAAGCTTGCGAATTTATATAAGAGCATGGAAGCCTATGTGAAACCGGTGCTGAAGCAGAACAGCCAGAAGATCTCACTTACCCGCGGCGGATTTACCGGATATCAGCTTATGACGGATGAGGACGGAGAGGTCTTTTACGATCAGATCATACAGTACATGAAAGATACGCTGGGACTTCAGGGGGCACAGTTCCTTTTGGATCATATAAAGGATGGAAAAGACAAGACGGAGGAAGCTAAGAGGCGGGGAACCGAACTGGAGAACGGGAACAGCCTGGATCATTATGACACAGCCATGAATTCCGCTGCACAGAGCAGCAGAGAGCTGGAGGAAAAGCAAAGACAGGAGGCAGAGGCAGCAGCTGAAGGAGGAGCAGTAGTACCGGTACCGACACAGCCGCCTCAAAATGTGGTGAATCCCATCGGAGCCATCAAAAAAGTAATGAAGATGGGACTGTTACAGCTGGTAATCCCTTCAGGAAAAGGAATATCGGAGGCATCCATGGGCAGAAGAACACTGGTTTCCGAACGTCTGCTGCAAAGAGGAGCAGGGGTCATAAGACATGTATCTGCAGATACCTCCTATGCTTCACAGCTTCTGTATCATCAGTATCTGACAGAGAAGCTGGGCAATTATGAGAAGCCTTCTCCCTACGGTCTTGCGTACCAGCTGGAATATATCATAGGCGGCAAGAGGACCGATATGGATAACCTTCTTTCCATAGCAAAACAGCTGCTGGTCATAAGAGAAGGCGTCAATGTGGCAAGTATCATGTCCGATCCGGCAAAAAGGGCAGGAATAGAAGCGTTGTCCCTGGCCATTGCATCCACCTTTCTGGTTCCGCCGGCAGCCGGCGCAATTGATGCCGCGCTGGTTACCTGCTGGGCTTTTGCGGAGAGCGTGCTGGACGTGCGGGAATTATTTGACGGAGGAAAGGTACCTCTGGTGAAGCAGCCGCAGCAGTGGCAGCTGTCACTGGAAAATCTTCCCAATCTTCTTGGAAAGCTGGATTCCGTAAGAAAAACAGACCCGGATGGACTTTCCTATGCAGATTATCTTCAGATTCTGCTGATCTCCAAAAACAGAAGAGAAAAAATAAAAAGAGGTATGGATATGGTCGAGCTGACCATCAGGGGGAAGCTTGACAGAGAAGATTTTAAGCTGGACTCAGGTGTGGTGGCCGTTGAGGCAGCCATTGATGTGAAGGCTAATAAGAGAAAGAATTTTACCATTACAAAACAGTACAGCTATGACTGAGTGTGAGAGGAGGTGTAAAAAGATGCTTTTCCGGTTCATAAAGAACTTAAGGAAGATAGACAGGCTTGGGAAATATAAAGAAAAAAACACGATAAATGATGTACAGACAAAAAAGCAGATAAGCTCAAACAGACAAACTGCCTGCCTGTGGGCCCCGATGAGCAGAGCCGGCAGAAATCTGACCGGAAAAGTATCTTTTTGCACCTCAAAGCTTCTTAGAAAAGCAAGTCTGGCTGTGGAGACAGCCATGGTACTCCCGCTGTTTTTTCTCGGAACGGTGACGATCCTTTCCTTTATGGATGTATATAAGCTGGAAACAGAGAAACTTATGGGCCTCTGTGAAAAGACGAAAGAGGCGGGAATGTATGCCTATGTGCTGGACGGATCCGGTCCGGAGGAGATCACACTGCCCGAGTTCTATGCCTATGAACCCATAGGCGGAATTGTTCCGGTATCCCGTGTGTGGCTGCACAATACGGTAAAGGTGCATGCCTGGACAGGGAAAACCTATTCAGCGGAGGAGAAGGCTGCCGCTGCTGAGGCAGGAGATATGGTCTGGGTTGCGGAGAACGGGGAAGTCTTTCACCGGGAAGCCTCCTGCAGTTATGTGAGTCTTACCATCATGCAGACGAAGGGATCTTCCGTGGGCAGCAGGACCAATGCCTACGGGGAACATTACTATGCCTGTGAGACCTGCAGCCACAATCAGGCCCCGGGTGCCACTGTTTATGTGACCTTATATGGGAACAGTTATCACAATCTGGAAACCTGCAGCAGCCTGAAAAGGACCATTCGCCTGGTGACGGAAGATCAGGTGGAGGATCTGCGCCCCTGCAGCAGATGCGGATGAGAGAGGACAGTTTATATAAGAGGATAGATATGAAAGAGACATTGACGCTTTTGTTTTTGTATGGCAATGCCGGCTTTGATGTGAGGAAGAGAGAAATCAGTCTTCTCTCCGTTGCTGCCATTTCGCTATACGGTATCATTCTCTGGCTGAAAGGCGGAACGGTGATGACGGAACACCTTCTGCCCCTTGGGACAGGATTTCTGTTTTTGGGGTGCAGTGTTTTTTCGGCAGGAGAGTTTGGGTTCGGAGACGGACTGGTGCTGCTGGCACTGGGAACGGTTCTTGAGACTGCAGAATATCTGGTATCCGTAATGCTGGGATTTTTGCTCTCCGGTATCTGGGCATTTTATCTTCTGATCTTTCAAAAAAAGAGCCGGAAAACGGAGATTCCCCTGGTTCCGTTTCTTCTGGTCGGTTATGTGGGAGGTTTGATCTTATGCGGGTGAGCGGCAATGAGATAAGGACATGGAGAAAACAGTTCCGGAAGGGCAGCTCGGTGATCGAGGCGGCAGCTGTGATGCCGATCATATTTTTTGCGATTTTTGCCTGCCTTTATCTCTGCTTTTATGTCCATAACCGGGCGTGGCTGACTGCGGCCGCCTATGAATCGGCGCTGGTTGGCAGCATGGAGGAAGCAAAAAGAGACGGAGATCCATATAGCGCTGCAAATATGAGGAGCCGGGAGCTTGGATCAACAGGCTTTTTTGGCGTGGAAAATCTTACTACCGTGACGGTAGTGACAAAAAACCGGGTGCAGGTTACCTACGATATGGATACCATGGGAAGCTATGCCGGAATGCGGGGGCATCTTGGTGTGGCAGGGGAGTCGAAGATCATACAGCCGGTGAAAAGGATCCGGCAGATCAAAGCTGCCTCGGAGGCTTTTGAAATGTTTAAGGAGTGATAAGAACATGAGATCAGAATATAAAAGGGACGTACATAATAATTATCTGGTACTGGAAAATGATATGAAGGTAGAGGAGACCTCCTACCCCGTGCGTATGCTGCTGGCAAACGCGCTGCCAATGCTCCTTAACTGCAGGATCCAGAGAATGGACGGAAAAGAGCTGTTTTACTATGAGATCACCTCCAGACAGTCCATGGAAGCCTTTTATGAGAAGAAAAAATTCACCTTTTCGGATCTGCAGGTGATCTTTGGGAATTTTACAGAGCTGGTGGAAAAAATGGCAGAATACCTTTTAAGTCCGGATCAGCTGATACTGCAGCCGGAGTTTATCTTTATGGATCCGGAAAAGAAACAGCTTTCTTTCTGCTACCTTCCGGGATATGAAGGCTCTGTGAGGGAGCAGTTTCGTGGGCTGACAGAGTATATTCTTCCAAAGCTGGATCATGAGGACAGCAGAGCGGTGGTTCTGGGGTATGGGATCTATCGCAGAGCACTGGAGGATGTATTTCAGCTGGAGCATATTAAGGAGGAGGTTCTTCGTGCGGAGGCGGAGCGCCCGGATATGGATCTGCCGGTAAAAAAAGCACAGCAGAGAGCCGAGGAGGATCTGTGGAAGAGGGAAGAAGAGGAATTATTCTCCGATCCCGGAAAGCCGGAGCTTCTGAAGGAAAAACCGGAGAGAAGAAAAGAGAAAGGCAGCAGAAAAAAGAAAGGCAGCAGAAAAAAGAAGGAAAAGGAACCGGGAGGAATAAGAAAGTGGGTGCCCCTGATCGCTGGATGCATCTTCACTGTGCTGCTCCTTATGGGA
>JAGHUU010000232.1 GCA_018064695.1 Candidatus Blautia equi
AGGAGCAGGAGGACGGAACTACGACAGGTATTTCCATACTGCTCTGGGAATACTGTGGTGAACCATAGCCTAAAATTTCTTTGCTGTACAGGCTATAACTCTTTTTCTGACGGCATCGTTGGAATTACCCTCGATCGTGTAGAGAATAGCGTTGGATTCCAGAGCAACAAACCCAACATGGTCATAGGTGCCGTTTGCATCCCAGTCAAAATAGACTACGTCCCCCTTCATTGGTGTGTAGCCGACGCCGGAGGGATGCCATCTTCCACGGTCTTTGAACCATTTGACTCCATCAATGCAGGAGACGGTCTTAGGGATAATATCTGCAGCTCCGCATTTCTCGGCAACCCAGGAAATGAAAGCGTGACACCAGGCATAGCTATAGGTTCCGTCAATAGAACCGAACCACCAGGTATATTCGTTGGGTCTTCCGGAGCCTCCGACCTGTGATTCAGCCAGCTGGAGCAGGGTGTCAGCAGAGGGGGCGGGAGATATAGTACGTGCAGCAGCTGCAATAGCTGCTTTGCTGTTTTGGGCCTTATTTCCATAAAGCCGGATATATTCATTGAGCTCATTCTGATTATTAAGATCGTATTTATGAGTAGTTTTGCTTCCGGATGAAACGACAGAGCTCGCTGCAAAAACCGGATTGCAGAGACTAAACATAAGTGCCATTGCAAGTAAGACTGAGAGAGCTTTTTTCATAACAGACACCTCCGTTGATATTAGAAAACAAAAAATACCTTGTAAAGAACCGGCAGGGAAAGGGAATATCAGAACAGTTCCCCTTCATCCCATGCATCATACAGCATATCTTCCATATAGCCATCCACATAGGTGATGTGCTTGCATCCGTTCTTAAAATCTGCGTAGATGCGTGCCCGGTTTTCCTCCGGGTCATCGGTGAAGTCGCCTAGGAATTCTCCGAACATCACATCAAAGGTGCCAAGGTTCAGGATGCTGAAAAAGCATTTTCCATCCAGCACAAGTGCGCGCTCTATCATATATAAGATCTGATTTTCGCCTTCCCCAACAGGGAGAATAAAGTTTTCTTCCATACAGCTTCTCCTTTTCTTTTATATTTTTTTCAAAAAACAAAAACGAAAAAGTATCCTTATTATACGATTATTTTTCCGGCAGGAGAATGAAAGATTTTTGGCATTTTTTTGCATTTTTTGCCCCTTACCTACCAATATGCGTGAGCTTGGCATCCAGCCTGACGATGCTCAGTGCAAAGAGATGGCAAGAAGCTGCGCAGAGGCATGCGGAGGCTCCAAGGGTTCTGCAAAACTTCTCTTCGAAGAGGATATGTACAATATCTACAAGCTTGCACTGTAATCTTAGTTTTCAAAAAAATAAAGCCTCGTGGACAGCTGCCTGTCCACGAGGCTTCTTTTTTTTCAGCGGAACTGTTTCAGATATTCCTCCACGGAACGGGTCATCTCCCGGGAGAAGTCGGAGTTGAACTTGCGGTTGCAGAACTTCTCCATCCACTCCTCATAGGACTGACTGCCCCGGCGAATGTCGAACATGTTTCTGTAATCCTCAGGTGTGCGCTCTTTGTATCCGTTTTCGAAGACGATATCTTCCATATTGAAGCGCACCGGTTTGGTACGGTTTTTCTGCTGTTCGGTAGGATAGCCGAAGACTGCCATAACGGTAGGAACCACATACTTTGGCAGGTTCAGAAGCTTCTGCTGTTCCTCGCAGTTTTCCATAATGTCGCCAATGTAGCAGGAGCCGATGCCAAGACTCCATGCGGCGGTGACAGCGTTCTGTGCGGCGATGGCGGTGTCGGTGACAGCAAGAAGCAGGTCACCTGCGCCCGGATTTCTCGGCTCACAGCCGGCACTCTGAAATGCCTCATACCATTTGCGGCAGTCGCTGCAGAAAACAAGGACCATGGACGCTTTTGCAATGAAAGGCTGGTTGTCGCAGGTGACGGCCAGTTTGTTTTTCAGCTCCTGATCAGTGATATCCAGAATAGTGTATAACTGCTGGCAGCCGGCAGAAGGTGCATCTGCGGCGGCGTATAAGATCTGACGTTTTTCCTCAGGGGAGATCTCCTTATCCAGAAATGCCCTGACAGATTTTCTCTCCAGAAGCTCTTTTACAGTATTGTTTGCCTGCGCAAGGATCTCCCTGCGCTCATTTTCATAATTAGCCATAATCGTTACTCCAATTGCTGATGTTTTATTTTCTATTATTATATCTGCCGCGGCAGACCTTGTCCACATTAACAAAAAATGGGGAGCAAAAGAGAGAGGAATTCTAGCTATTCTCCATAGGAACAGGTATAATTTTAGCTACATATATTCATCGTGATTTCATGAAAAAACGCTTCAGAAAGAAAGGAAATACATCATGGAATTTTATAAGAATTTTCAGATCGGAACTATAGTCTGGGCATATTATCTGGAACATTCCACCGAGGAGCAGATGCAGGCTGATATCGACGAGATCCGGAGATACATTCCGTTAAAGAAGGCATATCTGGAAAACCACCGCGGTCTGGTGCAGGTGCCGCAGGAGAAGATGCGTATGGCCAAAGCTGTCTTTGAAAAGAACGGCATCGAGACCTCCGGCTGCATCACCTCCACAGGCAAAGTGGGAGATAGAAAGCCTTCTATTTTTGATACCTATTGCTATACCGATGAGAGCCACCGCGCTGCCTATGTGAAGATCGTGGAGGAGCTGGCAGAGGTCTTTGACGAGATCATTCTGGACGACTATTTCTTCACGGCCTGCCGCTGCGAGAAATGTATTCAGGCCAAGGGCAGAAAGACCTGGGCAAAATACCGCCTGGACCTTATGGAGGATTTCTCAAAGGTCATCGTAAACCGTGCAAAAGAGATCAATCCTAAGATGAATTTTATCATCAAGTACCCGAACTGGTATGAGAGCTGGCAGGAGACAGGCTATAACCCTGAAAAACAGAAGGACATCTTTGATATGGTCTACTCCGGCACCGAGACAAGAGAACCTGTTTACAATCACCAGCACCTGCAGCGTTATCATTCTTATTCCATGGTCCGTTATCTGGAGAATACCGCACCGGGCAGAAATGGCGGCGGCTGGATCGATCCGGGCGGATCCGGGGACAACATCACCCGCTGGCTGGAGCAGGCAGACCTCACCATGTTTGCAAAGGCTAAGGAGCTGATGCTCTTTAACTTTGAGTGGATGGCAAAGAGCCTTGTGCTTCCGCCTCTCGGCAAAGAATTCTACCGCGTGGATGCCCTTATGGGTCAGGCGGGAAATCCTGTGGGAGTCTCCGCATATGAGCCCTTCAACGGCCAGGGAGAGGACCTGCTTTACAACTATCTGGGCATGATGGGTGCTGCCATTGAGCCTACGCCATATTTTGATGAGAAGGCACCGACCAT
>JAGHUU010000063.1 GCA_018064695.1 Candidatus Blautia equi
TCCGATGAGGAAGCACAGATGTCCTCCTTCAGATTCGTACACATCCGTGTAGAGGAGCCGGAGGCAGAAGAGCCTGTAGAAGATGCTGTAGAGGCAGCAGAAGAAGTTGTTGAGGAAGCAGCTGAAGCAGCAGAGGAGACTGTTGAGGAAGCAGCTGAAGCAGCAGAGGAGACTGTTGAAGAAGCAGCTGAAACCGCAGAGGAAGCTGTAGAAGACGCAGCAGAAGAGACCGCTGAGGAAACTGAGGCAGAGCCTGTAGAGGACGAGGAGACTGAAGAGGAAGAGCCTAAGGAACTTACAGAGGCTGAGCTGAAAGCTCAGGATCTGGCAGCAACCCTCTTTGAGGCACTTTCCGAGAGCAAAGATGAGGACCTTGAGGAAGTGGCAAAAGCTGTTGATGAGAGCATCATCGTAGCACGCGGAACCTTCCAGACCAACGTAACCGAGGACGGCGAGGATGCTACCCCATCTTACTTAAATGAGGAGATGATCGCAGCAGTTCGCGAGCTGAAAGAAGGCGAGATCACCCCAATCATCGAGACTGAGGATGACGGCTACTATGTAGCATGGCTTGAGAACGTTTATGATGAGAGCGCAACCCAGAGCCGCCGCGATTCCATCATCTCCGAGAGAGAAGATGCATTCTACAATGAGACTGTTGATGAGTGGCTTGCAGCAGCAGAGATCAGCATTAACGATGAGGTTCTCAGCACCCTGAAAGTTACCGATTCCATGGTATTCACCATGACCTCCAGCGCATTTGATACCGAGGAGATCCCAGAGGATGAGCTCGTGGAAGATGAGCTTATGGAAGACGGTGAACTTGCCGATGATGAGATGGTTCCTGTAGAGGGCGATGAGCTTGTAGAGGAGACCGCAGAGGAAGCTCCTGTAGAAGAGGCAGAGGAAGAATAAATCTGCTTTCACACATAAGAAAAATAAAAGCATCGGGACAAAAATCTGTTCCCGATGCTTTGTTTTTTTTACTCCTCTGTGATCAGCCTTACGGCGATACCGTTTACTTCAACGTCCTCCATAGGAATGACCATGCATTTTCTGCCCTCCAGAATTCTGGTCTCAATGAGCTGTGCATGCTCCGGGCTGACATGGATGGTGATCTCCGGAGTTTTGATCTCCATCTTCTTAGGGTTGGTAATATTTCCGGCCATCAGTGTGACTTTCTCACCCGCAGCTGCGTCAAACTGCCTGTCAAAAGTCTCCATCTTTTCGTTCTTTACACCGCTTTCCTCAAAAAGCCGTCTCACCTCAGATTTGGTAAGTGCCACCGGATCAGGCTCGTCCTTCTGGGCCACCACCAGCTCGCTGAGCTTCTCATGAATATTCACAACCGTATCATAAGAACATTCTTCCCCTAAAGTATCTTCAATTAGAATCTGGAAGGACTCCTTCTGCCCCTTGGCAGAGAGCGGTGCCGTACATCCTAAAAACTCATCCACAAAACCGCCGTGCAGTTTTTCTGCATTCTTAGAATAATAAAGAATGCCGTGGATATCAGAGCTTCTGTCGTTAAATACAGGGAAAAGAAAACCGGTCTCAGGCATCTCCACGATCCAGTCGCGGATGCGGTCCTCAATACTGTTGGTCTCAGGGTTATAGCTGAGTCCTGCCTTGGAAAGATTCACAGGACAGATGCTGCAGAGCAGATGCTCATACACCTCATCGGAAGCATCAAACATCTCCTGCTTGTCGGAACCCTTGCCCGGCACATCATAAGCGGCGTGGATCAGAATAATATAATAATTCTCCGGATAATCATAGTGCTCAATGATCTGGTCAAAGAAGGCATCGATGAGCCCCTGATCCTGCAGACGGCTGTTTCTGAGCCCCAGCAGAAATCTCTGGGTTCCGCCGTCCCCTTCCTGGGCAAGCGGGAATTCCATATTCATGAGGTTCTTTCCCAGGGTTCCGGAGAGGGTCTTTTTAAAGATCTCAAAATACTTGAACATCTCCTCCTCGGAGAGGGAGAGAAATGCCTGCTTTAACTCGGATTTTTTATTTTTCTCCGCATCCACATAGCAGCCGCAGATTCTGGTGATGCTGCAGTGGGCCGGTGTAAACTGTTTTTTGATCTCAGCGATCTCTTTTTTATTCATCTATCATAACCTGCCATTTCGTAAGTGATCATGCCCATCTATTATATCGGCAGGGAAAAAGGATGTCAAACAGTAACGTCAAACAGAATCCGCGGCAGCAGGACTTCGTTAAAACTTTACTTTTCTGTGAAAATCGAGTAAAGTAATACTGGATAACTTTTCGTGAGCGGGCTTTTGTGTGTGAATAGAATAAAAAAGTTTCCGTGTGAATAAAAATAGATTGGAGATCAATATGTTCAGAAGAAAATTACTGGCGCTGCTGGGAATGAGCCTGGTTACAGCCGGAATGGCAGCCTATGCAGGAATCAAAGATATGCAGTCCAAAGCAAAATCCACCATGCTGAACCATGAGGATGATGCGGTGAAGGACGAAGTACAGAGAATCAAAAGAAAAAAATACGAGAATAAAGTGGTACCATCCCGCTGCGGCAGACTCCATGTGGACGGCCGCCAGCTGGTGGATCAGAACGGAAACCCTGTACAGCTGAAGGGAATCAGCTCCCACGGTCTTTCCTGGTATCCTGAATTTATCAATGCAGAATGCTTCCGGGAACTCCACGAGGAGTGGAACATGAACCTCATCCGTCTGGCAATGTACACTGATGAGGAGGGCGGCTACTGCGCAGAGGACGGCGATCAGGAGGCCCTGAAACAGGTGGTTCGAAACGGTGTGAAATACGCCGCAGAAAATGACATGTATGTCATTGTGGACTGGCACATCCTTCGCGACTACGATCCAAATATGAATAAAGAAGCAGCTATCGCTTTCTTCGACCAGATGAGTGCAGAATTTGCTTCCTGCAATCATGTTATTTACGAGCTCTGCAACGAGCCTAACATGGACTGCACCTGGGAACAGATCCGCGCTTATGCGGAGGAAGTGATCCCGGTGATCCGCAAAAATGATCCGAACGCAGTCATCATTGTGGGAACTCCAAAGTGGTCCCAGAAGGTGGATAAGGCAGCTGCAAACCCGATCACCATCGACAACAACCTGATGTACGCCCTGCATTTCTATGCAGGTACCCATAAAGAAGAGCTCAGAAGTACCATGATCTCCGCCATCATAGCAGGCCTGCCGATCTTCGTCACCGAGTACGGCATCTGCGATGCCAGCGGAAACGGCGCACTGGATTACGAGTCCGCACAGGCATGGGTGGATACCATGAATGCCTACAACATCAGCTACGCTATGTGGAACCTGGGCAACCGCGACGAGTCCTCCTGTATCGTAAAAGCAGACTGCAAGAAGACCTCCGGCTTTGATGCCGCAGACCTCAACGATTCCGGAAAATGGCTCTTTAAGACTCTCACCGGAGAAGAAATGAAATGAAAAAGTATAAGAGAATATTTACCATAGTCATCGATTCCATGGGAATCGGGGAGATGCCGGATGCAGCTGCATACGGCGATCCGGGAACCGACACCCTGGGACATATTTCCGATACAGTACCCCATTTTGATATTCCAAACCTGCAGAAGCTGGGCCTTGCCAACCTGCATCCATTAAAACAGGTGGAGGCAGTGGAAAAGCCTCTGGCTTACTATTGCTCTATGAGAGAGGCCAGCACAGGAAAAGACACCATGACCGGCCACTGGGAGATGATGGGACTTCACATCACCACCCCATTTAAGACCTTTACCGACAACGGCTTCCCAGAGGAACTGATCCGCGAACTGGAGGAGCGCACCGGACATAAAATCATTGGAAATAAAAGCTCCAGCGGAACAGAGATTCTGGAAGAACTGGCAGAGGAGCAGATCGCCACAGGAAACATGATCGTCTAAACCTCCGCGGACTCCGTACTGCTGATCTGCGGAAACGAGGTGACCTTTGACCTTAAGGAACTCTACCGCTGCTGTGAAATTGCCCGTGAGCTGACCATGAAAGACGAGTGGAAGGTGGGACGCGTGATTGCCCGCCCGTATCTCGGCAAAAAGAGAGGCGAGTTCAAGCGCACCAGCAACCGTCACGATTATGCCCTGAAGCCATACGGAAGGACCGCCCTGGATGCCCTGAAGGCAGCCGGCTTAGACGTGATCTCCGTGGGCAAGATCTTCGACATCTTTGACGGAGAGGGACTCACCGAATCCAACAAATCCAAAAGCTCTGTGCACGGCATGGAGCAGACTATAGAAATTGCAGACAGAGACTTTACCGGCCTCTGCTTCACCAACCTGGTGGACTTCGACGCCCTCTGGGGACACAGAAGAGATCCCATCGGATACGGCGCGGAGATCGAGCGTTTTGATGAAAAGCTGGGCGAGTTTCTGAAGCATATGCGCGAGGATGACCTGCTTATCATCACTGCAGATCACGGAAACGATCCTACCCATACAGGTACCGACCATACCAGAGAGAAAGTGCCGTTCCTGGCCTACTCCCCATCCATGAAAGGCTGCGGCAGCCTGAAGGAGACCGACACTTTTGCAGTGATCGGCGCTACGATTGCCGATAACTTTGAGGTGGAGATGCCGGAGAATACGATAGGATATTCTATCCTTGAGAAACTGAGATAGAAAAAACAGAGACAGCGAAACAGAAAAGTGGGACAGGTCCCTGTCCCCATTGTGTCAAAAATACAGAACAGGAAGTAGAAAGCGTGGCAGATAGAGAGAGCATTCCGTTCACACACCTGCATACTCATACCGAGTACAGTCTGCTGGACGGATCCAACAAAATAAAAGAATATGTGGCCAGAGTCAAAGAGCTTGGAATGGACAGCGCGGCGATCACAGATCACGGTGTCATGTACGGCGTCATTGACTTTTATCGTGCTGCCCGCGCGGTGGGGATCAAGCCTATCATAGGCTGCGAGGTGTACGTGGCTCCGGGCTCCCGCTTTGACAGGGAGATCGGCAGCGGGGACGACCGTTACTACCATCTGGTACTTCTGGCAGAAAACAATCAGGGTTACGATAACCTGATGAAGATCGTATCAAAAGGCTTTGTGGAAGGCTATTACTATAAGCCCCGTGTGGATCTGGAAGTCCTGGAGCGCTACCACGAAGGCATCATTGCCCTCAGCGCCTGCCTGGCAGGTGAAGTGGCCAGATTCCTGGGAAGAGGCATGTATGAGGATGCCAAAGCGGCAGCTTTCCGCCTGGAAAGTATCTTTGGAAAAGGGAACTTCTTCCTGGAGATGCAGGATCACGGCATTCCTGAGCAGAAGACCGTCAACCAGGGACTGCTCCGTATGCACAGAGAGACAGGCATCGATCTGGTAGCCACCAACGATATCCACTATACCCTGGCGGAGGACGTGGAGCCCCATGATGTACTTCTCTGTCTCCAGACCGGCAAAAAGCTTTCTGATGAGGACCGTATGCGCTACGAGGGCGGACAGTATTACGTGAAATCTCCGGAGGAGATGGCCAGACTGTTCCCATATGCTCTGGAAGCCCTTGAAAATACCCATAAGATCGCGGAGCGCTGTAATGTGGAGATCGAATTTGGTGTCACCAAGCTGCCTAAGTTCGATGTGCCTGCGCCTTACACCTCCTGGGAATACTTAAATAAACTTTGTTTTGAAGGCCTGGAGGAGCGTTACCATCCGGCCACCGATGAGCTGAAGGAACGACTGACCTACGAGCTTGACACCATCAAAAACATGGGCTACGTGGATTACTTCCTCATCGTATGGGACTTCATCAAATACGCAAGAGACAATGACATCATGGTAGGTCCGGGCCGAGGCTCCGCAGCGGGAAGTCTGGTAGCTTATACCCTTGGCATCACCCAGCTGGATCCTATCCGCTATGACCTGCTCTTTGAGCGATTCCTGAACCCGGAGCGAGTATCCATGCCTGATATCGACGTGGACTTCTGCTTCGAGCGCCGCCAGGAAGTCATTGATTA
>JAGHUU010000318.1 GCA_018064695.1 Candidatus Blautia equi
CCGAGGAGAGCCGCAGAATGCAGGATATGATGAAGATGTACAGCATGTACGGCATGTATCCTGGCATGGGAGATCCGGAGGAGACTCTGGTGCTGAATGCAAAACATCCTCTGGTAAGCTACGTATCCGAACATCAGGATGCGGAGGCTGTTCCGGTGATCTGCAAACAGCTCTATGATCTGGCCCTTATGAGCCACAAGACCCTCTCTCCTGAGGAGATGACCGCATTTATCCGCAGAAGCAATGACATCATGCTGATGCTCACAAAATAAAAGATCATAATAAAAAGGCTGTAGAAAGCGAAAAAACGCTTTTTACAGCCTTTTTTGTCGTAGAATGTCCGAAAATGTCGAATAATGTCTGAAAAGGGAATATGGACAAATTTTATACACTATAGAATCGGGAAAATGATGCGATAGAAAGTTGCCAGATTATAGATAATAGACAGGAAATGATAGCTTGGATATCTTCTTTGTATGAATCACAGAAAGGAGAAACAATTTTGGAGGAGATATATCAGATCATCAGACACCTTGGCGTTACAGATAAGTATAAGGGCTATCATTATACGGCAGAGGCGGTGCTGCTGGCACTTCGCCTGAAAGATACTTCTATGAGAGTAACAAAGGATATCTATCCGCGGCTGGCCGCCAGTCACAAAGTTACGGCTAACAGCATAGAGCATGCCATAAGAACCATCGTCGATGTGGCCTGGAATAAGAGTCGCAGAAGTCTGGAGGAGATCGCCGGGAAGCCCCTTGCGTATAAGCCTCCCAATGCAGAATTCATAGCAATGCTTACATATTATATTTCAGACAGGGGGAGTAATCATAACTCCTCAAATGGGATCTGATTTTTCTTAAAGAAGCCCGGGATCACGGTATCCCAGTGGCGCTCCAGAGACTTATCCGGCAGGAAGGTCTTTAAAGAGACGCCGGAGGTGCAGAGAAGCTCGTTATTCTTATACTGGATATTCAGAAACAGGCCGCTCACCATATCAATGGAGATCGGCAGCTGGGCATTCTTAAGGATCTGCTCAGTCTGATAATGGGAGAGCTGAAAAACGATCTTGAAGGAGAGAGGCGTTCTTTTACCTTTTATAAAGGAATAGTAATGAGGGCGGATTTCTTTCCAGGAGGCGTAGACTACATGCTTTTCCTTCATGGCTGTCTGTACATCTGTATCAAAAAACTCCTGACGAAGGAGGCCGTCTATATTAAAGGTACAATAGGTGGTGACGGAACCTTCCACAAAGGAGAAGGAATCAAAGACCTCACCGATCAGAAGCTTGGACATGAAATCCTTCACGTCTGCGATTTTAAATGCTTTCATGATAAAATGCTCCTTAATTTCATAAAGAAGATTATATAGCAAACAGTAAAAAAAGAACAGAGTTTTTGGAAAAGGTCTTTTCAAAGTCCGGTTTTCTGTGCTAAAATACCATGTAGTAATCAAAACCACATGTGATAGAAAAAAGGACGATGTAAAATGAGCTTTAAAATCATATTAGACAGCTGCGGAGAACTTTTAGAGGAATGGAAGGGCGATGCCCGGTTTGAATCTGTTCCCCTGACCCTCATGGTAGGCGGGGAGAGCATCGTGGATGACGAGACCTTTGACCAGAAGTCATTTTTAAGAAAAGTAGCGGAATGCCCGGAAAGCCCAAAATCCGCATGCCCATCCCCGGAACGCTTCCGCCAGGCCTTTGACTGCCCTGCAGATCATATCTATGCAGTAACACTTTCCGCAAACTTAAGCGGTTCCTATAACAGCGCGGTACTTGGCAAAAACCTCCTCCTGGAGGATCAGCCGGAGAAAAAAGTACATGTCTTTAATTCCTGCTCCGCTTCCATAGGGGAGACCCTCATTGCCATGAAGGTACAGGAATGCGAGGAACAGGGAATGAGCTTTGAGGAAGTGGTGGAAACTGTGGAACAGTATATTACCGAGCAGCACACCTTCTTTATTCTGGAAAACCTGGAGACCTTAAGGAAAAACGGCCGTCTCAGCCTTGTAAAAGCCCTGGTGGCCACCGCCCTTAAGATCAAACCTGTCATGGCCTCCACAGACGACGGACAGATCCAGCAGGTGGATCAGGCCAGAGGAATGAACAAGGCACTCTCTAAAATGGTGGAGCATGTGGTAAAGAACATGACGGACAGCGAACATAAAGCCCTGGCTATTTCCCACTACAACTGCGAGGAGCGTGCCATTCAGCTTAAGGAACTTCTGGAACAGAAGCTTACATTTGCCAGAGTGGTGATCTTAAATACAGCCGGTGTCAGCAGCATGTATGCAAACGACGGCGGCATCATTCTGGTCTCCTGATCTGATATTTTTGCTTTCTTTTTTTCACCGATTGTGCTATAATGCCTTTTAGTGATTTTGTGAAAAACAAAGGAGATCTATTATGAGTCAGAAAAAAGTCGATGCCTATAAAGCTCAGAAAGCAAACAGAGGCAAAAATTCCAGAAAAGAAAGACTTCTGTTCAGAATTGAGGCTGCTGTCACTATCGCGATCATCGCTGCTATGGTGATCTGGATGTGCTATTCCATCTGGGATAAAGCCACCAGCTCCGACACCCCGGAGGCCCAGACCGTAACCGAGACCGTCATTGATACCACCGCACTTGATGAGGTCGTAGCTGAATTAAATGCAGAGGCAGAAGCAGCAGTGGCTGAGGAGGAACCTGAAACAGTGGAAGAGACCACTGAGGAAACCGAAGAGGAGTCCACTGAGGCAGAGGAAACTGCAGAGGAGCCGGCTGAAGAGGCTGCGGAGACTGAGGAGACCACCGAAGAATAAAACATTTAAGCCGTGAGAAATGAAAACCATTTCCCACGGCTTTTTTGCGGCATAAATTAACTCAAAAAAAGAAAGAACCTGATCAGCGATGCTGACCAGGTTCCGGTTGTTATGCATATGTTGTTATTGTAATTAGCATTTAGTTACGTTAGCAGCCTGCATTCCACGAGCGCCTTCGGTGAGGTCATAAGTTACAGCCTGTCCCTCATCTAAAGATTTGAAGCCCTCTCCGTTGATTGCGGAAAAATGTACGAATACGTCGTTTCCGTCCTCGCCGGTGATGAAGCCGTATCCTTTTTCAGCGTTGAACCACTTTACAGTTCCTTTGTTCATGATGTTACCTCCATAGAAATAAAAAGTTGAGAATTATCACGTAATAACAAAAATCACCAGTTTTTACAGATTATATCGTTAAATATAATCTCTAAAAACTAGTGATTATCGATTAACGTTGACAGAGTAATTATAATCACAGAATGTTCTATTGTCAAGGTAATTCTCAATTTACTGTTTACTGGTTTGCCAGTGGACAGTGACGATTTTTGTGGTGAGCGCTTACATGGTCGACACAGAAGTACATTCTGAAAAAAAGGGGTTACAAAAAAAGCTTTTTATTGTATTATATAATCCAGAAAACTATGTAATTTTACAGGCTCCAGGAGGAAAGAAAAATGATTAATAAACTGATCGAGAAGATCCAGAAGACAAACGCCCCTATCGTAGTTGGCTTAGACCCAATGCTGAACTATGTTCCGGAGCACATCCAGAAAAAAGCATATGCTGAGTACGGCGAGACACTGGAAGGTGCAGCAGAGGCCATCTGGCAGTTCAATAAGGGAATCGTGGATGCTACTTATGATCTCATCCCGGCGGTAAAACCACAGATCGCCATGTATGAGCAGTTCGGAATTCCGGGCCTGATGGCATTTAAAAAGACCGTAGATTACTGTAAGGAAAAAGGTCTGGTCATCATCGGCGATGTAAAGCGCGGTGACATCGGATCCACCTCCGCTGCATACGCAGTAGGCCACCTTGGAAAAGTACAGGTGGGCAGCAACAGCTACGCAGGATTTGACGAGGATTTCGCAACCGTTAACCCATACCTTGGATCCGACGGTGTGAAGCCATTTATCGAAGTATGTAAAAAAGAGAACAAAGGTCTCTTCATTCTTGTTAAGACCTCCAATCCATCCAGCGGCGAGTTCCAGGACCGCATCATCGACGGCCGCCCACTGTATGAGTGGGTTGGCGAGAAGGTTGCAGAGTGGGGCGAGGAGCACATGGGCAACGGCTACAGCTATATTGGCGCAGTAGTAGGTGCTACTTATCCTGAGATGGGTAAAGTACTCCGCAAGATCATGCCTAAGACCTTCATCCTGGTACCTGGATACGGCGCACAGGGCGGAAAAGGCGCTGATCTGGTTCACTTCTTCAACGAAGACGGGCTTGGCGCTATTGTTAACTCCTCCCGCGGAATCATTGCAGCCTACAAACAGGCACAGTACGCTTCCTTTGGCGAGGAAAACTACGCAGATGCATCCCGCCAGGCAGTCATCGACATGGTGGCAGATATCAGCGGAGCATTAAACAACAGATAATCCCCTTAAGGAGACATGCAGATTATGAGTAAAGTAAAAGAGACCTGTACGATCGTAAGCCAGGAGCAGATCGGCACCGGCATCTTCAGCATGTGGCTGCAGACAAAAGAGATCGCAGCCCAGGCAGTACCGGGACAGTTCGTATCTGTATACACCAGAAATGGAAGCAAGCTGCTTCCAAGACCGATCAGTATCTGTGAAATCGACAGGGAGCAGGGCAGACTTCGCCTTGTATACCGCGTGACCGGAAAAGGCACAGGCACAGAGGAATTTTCCGGACTTCATGCAAAGGTGACCCTGGAAGTGATGGGACCACTCGGCAACGGCTTCCCGCTGAAAGAGGCAGAGGGAAAGAAAGTATTCCTCATGGGCGGCGGCATCGGTATCCCGCCAATGCTCCAGCTTGCGAAAGAGATCAACGGAGAGAAAATGGCTGTTCTCGGCTACAGAGATGAGCTGTTTTTAAATACAGAATTTGAAAAATACGCAGATGTCTATCTGGCAACAGAGGACGGCAGCGCAGGAACAAAGGGAAATGTCATGGATGCCATCCGTGAGAACGGCCTTAAGGCAGATGTGATCTTTGCCTGCGGACCAAAGCCTATGCTTCGCGCCATCAAAGCTTACGCTCTGGAGAATGGCATCGAATGCTGGATCTCCATGGAGGAGCGCATGGCCTGCGGTATCGGTGCATGCCTGGGCTGCGTATGCCAGTCAAAAGAAGTAGACGAGCATTCCAATGTTCACAACAAGCGTGTCTGCAAGGACGGACCGGTATTTAAGTGCACGGAGGTAGAGTTATGAGTAATGTGAAAGTAACACTTGCCGGTGTGGAGCTGAAAAATCCGGTTATGACTGCTTCCGGTACCTTTGGCTCCGGCGCAGAGTACAGCGAATTTGTAGATCTGAACCGCCTTGGCGCAGTAGTGACCAAGGGTGTGGCAAATGTTCCGTGGCCGGGAAATCCTACCCCTCGTATTGCCGAGGTAACAGGAGGTATGCTGAACGCCATCGGTCTTCAGAACCCCGGCATCGACACCTTCTGCAAAAGAGATATCCCGTTCCTGAAGCAGTATGACACAAAGATCATTGTAAATGTCTGCGGAAAGACTGTTGAGGATTACTGTGAAGTAGTGGAAAGACTTGGGGATGAGCCTGTGGATCTTCTGGAGCTCAACGTCTCCTGCCCGAATGTAAAGGAAGGCTGCATCGCTTTTGGTCAGAATCCATACGCACTGGAGGACATCACCAAAGAGGTGAAAAAATACGCAAAACAGCCGCTCATCATCAAGCTCAGCCCAAATGTCACCGACATCACAGAGATGGCCAGAGCAGCAGAGAGCGGCGGTGCTGATATCGTATCCCTCATCAACACCCTCACAGGTATGAAGATCGACATCAACAGAAGAACCTTTGCCATTGCAAATAAGACCGGCGGTATGTCCGGCCCTGCAGTAAAACCGATCGCTGTCCGCATGGTATATCAGGTGGCAAATGCCATTTCCCTTCCAATCATCGGTATGGGCGGTATCGCCACAGCGGAGGACGCACTGGAGTTCCTGATGGCAGGTGCCACAGCAGTATCTGTCGGAACCGCAAACTTCTTCAATCCATATACTACCGTTGAAGTGGCAGAGGGAATTGAGAAATTCCTGGATGACCGTGGAATCGCTGATATCCACGAGATCATCGGCTGCGTAAAATAAGTTGACGCACACCGGGAAAACGGTTATCATGTAAAACGCAAAATTTATATTGGAGGAATCACATGGAAGCATATAAGCAGGAATTTATTGAATTTATGATTGATTGTAACGTACTGAAATTTGGTGATTTCGTGACCAAATCCGGCAGAAAGACTCCGTTCTTTGTAAACACCGGCTTCTACCGCACCGGCGCACAGCTCAGAAGACTTGGCAAATACTATGCTAAGGCTATCGAGGGAAAATTCGGTCTGGATTTTGATGTGCTCTTTGGACCTGCATACAAAGGTATTCCTCTTACTGTAGCAGCTACTATGGCCATCAGCGAGGAGTATGATAAGGACATCCGTTACTGCTCCAACAGAAAAGAAGTAAAAGATCACGGCGATAAGGGAATCCTTCTTGGAAGCCCGATCGTGGACGGCGATAAGATCGTCATCATCGAGGACGTTACCACCGCAGGAACCTCCATCCAGGAGACTCTTCCTATCATCAAAGCCCAGGGCGATGTACAGCCAATCGGTCTTGTAGTATCTGTAGACCGTATGGAGCGCGGCCAGGGAAAGAAGAGTGCGCTGAAGGAGATCGAGGAGACCTACGGACTTCAGACCACCGCCATCGTTACCATGGCAGAGGTAGTAGAGCATCTTTACAACAGAGAGTATAAGGGAAAAGTCATCATCGACGATACCCTGAAGGCAGCCATCGATGCTTATTATGAGCAGTACGGCGCTGAGGAATAATATTCCGGGAGGATGCTTTTTATGAATGAAAAAATCTATAAGACCATGAGAAGCTCCGGCATCTTTTCACTGGTTACCGGTATTGTGGTACTGGTTACCGGCGTGACCTCAGGAGTGCTCATGATCGTCACTGCTGCACGTCTTATGAAGCAGAAAAGCAACATTATGATCTAATTGACAGAAACCAGGCAAAGCCGCACATTCTATGTGTGGCTTTAGCAGGTTTTATTGGACTGTCGGAAAGAATACATTTTTATGGCAAGAAGATATCGATATTCCTTTGCAAAAAAGAAAGAGTCAGGGAAGGGAAAATGGTCCGCTGCGATAGCAGTGCTCTCGGTGGTCCTGTTTCTGACCGCCATCTATGCCTCTTTCTGGCTTGAGAAAAAATATGAATTTATCGCCGGCGGCGTGTGTCTGTTCACGGCCATGCTGACGGTTTATGGTTTTATACTGGGGCTTCGCAGCTTCTCTGAGAAGAACTGCACCCATGTGACCAGCATCATAGGCTCCATCACAAACGGTGTGTTCATGGTGGCCTGGCTGGGCTTTTATCTGATCGGCCTTAGATAAAAGACCACAGATAGAATCAAAGAAAAAAGGAGAAATAAGAACGTGGATAATTGTTTACAGGAGCGCTATGACCTTTCCTGCGAGAGGATCAGGGAGATCGTAAACGAGAAGACTGTACAGGAACCATTTCGGGATTTCTTTTCAAAAACAGCCGCTTTTCTGGTGAAGACCATGGAGGTGCGTGAGCACTTTGACAGAAACGCATCCATGGAAGCTCTGAAAGCACAGAACCATGCTTTGTATGAGGATGTCCTTCCGGAAAACTATGCTGCTTCCTATGGAAATCCGGCTTATGCTGCAGAAAAGCTGGGAGAATTCGGGCAGGTATTCTCTTTTCTGTACAAGGAGCTTCACGGAACCATCATCTATGCTTTTGAGAAGAGAGACTGGGACTACGTGGTGGCTCTGGAGCTGTTCCTTGAGGTCTACTCTGCATTCTGCGATATGGATCTGCCGGAGGTGAAGAACGTCCGCGAGATCCTGAAATATTATGTGAATGACTACTGCCAGGATATGATCGAGTACACCGTGCGAGGCGTCATTGATCCATCTCTGGACTTTATTACTGAAAAGATCATGACAGAAGATCTGAACGATCTTCGTTACTTATATACCTTTGGCGAGTACGTTTCCGAAAACGAGATTGGGGTAGCAGAATACTTTAACACCCTCTCCGAGGAGGAAGTGTGGGATATTGCCAGGACCTACACAGAGGGATACCGCATCGGCTTTATCATGGGAAGAAAAGATCTTTCAATCAAAAAGACCGTAAATATCCGGTACCATCTGGGATTTGAGCGCATGGTGAAGGCGGCCATCCTGCAGTTTCAGGAGATGGGCCTTAAGCCTACCATCTATCGTTACACCACCCATGCGGTGAACAGATCCAGCCACTACAGAAACGGCTTTTCCGGCGCTGTGGCAAACCCTCAGTTTGACTATGATCACAGAAACGATCACGCGCTTTTCTTTGACAGCGATTTTATTCAGAGAAAGCTCCGCTCCACCAGAGAAGCCTATGAAAAATATAAAGACATGGCGGCAGTTCACGGCGGCCCGGCTGTGATCGAGACCTTTGGCAGCAAGCCGTTTTCTCCGGAGAGCACCAGAGAAGCTCTGCTCCTCTCTGAAAACCAGCAGAAGCAGCAGGCAGAGATGATGAACGAGCTGGGTCAGATCACCAACCGCTATATTAAGGGCGAGGAGAGAAGCTTCACCATCATTGCCTATCCGGTTCCTGAGATAGGGGAGAACTTTAAAGAGATCTTCGCTGAGATCATCAAGATCAACAACCTGGACTATGTAAAATATCAGAAGATCCAGCAGAATCTCATCGATGCCCTGGACATGTGCGAATGGGTGGAGGTCAAAGGCATGGGGGATAATGTCACAGATCTTCGCATCCACCTTCATACACTCACAGATCCTGCATCTCAGAGCAATTTTGAGAACTGCGTGGCAGATGTGAACATCCCTGTGGGAGAAGTTTTCACATCACCGGTGCTTGCGGGAACCAACGGAACTCTGCATGTGACAAAGGTATTCTTAAACGGTCTGCAGTTCCGTGATCTGAAGCTGGTATTTGAGGATGGCCGCGTTGTGGATTACAGATGCGCAAACTTCCCTGATGAGGCGGATAACCGCAGATACATTGAGGACAATATCCTGTTCCATCACGAGAAACTTCCAATCGGCGAGTTCGCCATTGGAACCAACACCACAGCTTATGTGGCCACACAGAAATATGACATGGCAGATAAGATGCCTATTCTCATTGCGGAAAAGATGGGACCTCACTTTGCAGTGGGCGACACCTGCTACAGCTGGACCGAGGACACAGCAGTGTACAACCCGGATGGAAAAGAGATCATAGCAAGGGACAACGAAGTGTCTCTTCTTCGAAAAGAGGATCCTGGAAAGGCATACTTTGGCTGCCATACCGATATCACCATCCCGTATGATGAGCTTGGCAGCATCAATCTGTTGCATGAGAATGGCAGGAAGACTGCCATCATCGAAAAAGGCAGATTTGTCCTTTCCGGCACAGAAGCACTCAATGAGCCGTTTGAAAACTGACATTCGTCGTCGGCGTCGGTTGACAGAAATATAGAATCTATGTAATATGGTTGTGCTGTAAAACAGAAATGCAATTGAGCCTGAAAAACGGCTTTCATTTAAAAAAGGAGATTATTATGGCAAAAGTAGGTATTGTAATGGGCAGTGATTCTGATATGCCTATCATGAAAAAGGCAGCAGATATCCTGGAAAAACTGGGCATTGATTTTGAGATGAAGATCATCTCTGCCCACAGAGAACCTGAGGTATTTTTTGAGTATGCAAAGACCGCAGAGGAAAAAGGCTTTAAAGTGATCATTGCAGGCGCAGGTATGGCAGCACATCTGCCTGGCATGTGCGCAGCTATTTTCCCTATGCCGGTAATCGGAATCCCTATGAAGTCCACTGTACTTGACGGTGTGGATGCCCTTTACTCCATCGTACAGATGCCATCCGGAATCCCTGTGGCTACCGTAGCCATCAACGGCGGTGCAAACGCAGGCCTTCTGGCAGCCAGAATCCTGGCCACCTCTGACCCTGAGCTTCTTGCAAAGCTGAAAGCTTACAGCAAGGAGCTGAAGGAGCAGGTGGAGGCAAAGGATGCCAGACTGCAGGAAGTAGGCTATAAGAATTATTGATCCTGACAGCGAATAGCTGAAGTTAGGTAACAATGCGGGCACAGGTCCGTTTAACAAGAGAAAAACATTTATGGAGGAAAACAATGGATTACAAGACTTCTGGTGTAGATATTGAGGCTGGTTACAGATCAGTAGAGTTAATGAAAGCGCATGTAAAGAGAACCATGAGAGAGGAAGTTCTGGGCGGCCTGGGCGGATTCTCCGGCGCATTCTCCCTTGCAAAGATCAAAGATATGGAGGAGCCTGTTCTTCTTTCCGGTACCGACGGATGCGGTACCAAAGTTAAGCTCTCCATGCTTATGGATAAACATGACACCATCGGTATCGATGCTGTGGCAATGTGCGTAAATGATATCGCATGTGCCGGCGGAGAGCCTCTGTTCTTCCTGGATTACATTGCCTGCGGCAAAAACTATCCTGAGAAGATCGCCGATATCGTAAAAGGTGTTGCTGAGGGATGTCTCCAGTCCGAGTGTGCACTCATTGGCGGTGAGACCGCTGAGCATCCTGGCCTTATGCCTGAGGATGACTACGATGTAGCCGGATTTGCAGTAGGTGTTGTAGATAAAAAAGACCTCATCACCGGAGAGAACTTAAAAGACGGCGATATCCTCATTGGTATGGCTTCCAGCGGCGTACACAGTAACGGCTACTCCCTGGTAAGAAAAGTATTTGACGTATCCAAAGAGACTCTGGCTGAGTACTATGAGGAGCTTGGAACCACCCTTGGTGAGACCCTCCTTACCCCAACCAGAATCTATGTTAAAGCATTAAAGAGCATCAAGAAAGCCGGCGTTACCGTAAAAGCCTGCAGCCATATCACCGGCGGCGGTTTCTATGAGAACGTTCCTCGTATGCTGATCGAGGGAACTCACGCAGTGATCGAGAAAAACAGCTATCCGGTACCTGCTATCTTCGGACTTCTGGCAAAGAAGGGCGACATCGCTGAGCAGATGATGTACAACACCTTCAACATGGGTCTTGGTATGATCATCGCTGTGGATCCAGCTGATGTAGAGACCACTATGGCAGCCATCAAAGAGGCAGGAGACACCCCATACGTAGTAGGTAAGATCCAGGCAGGAGAAAAGGGAGTGACCTTATGCTGAAATTAGGCGTACTGGTATCCGGCGGCGGAACCAATCTGCAGGCCATCATCGATGCCATTGATAACGGCGTGATCACCAATGCAAAAGTGGAGCTGGTCATCAGCAACAATGCCGGTGCCTATGCCCTTGAGAGAGCTAAGAACCATGGCATCGCAGCAGAGTGCATCGCACCTAAGAATTATGAAAACCGTGAAGCCTTCCATCAGGCGCTTCTTCATAAGCTCCTGGAGAGCGGCGTGGATCTGGTAGTCCTTGCAGGCTATCTTGTAGCTATCCCATCCTGCATTGTGGAGGCATTTCCAAATAAGATCATCAACATCCATCCTTCTCTGATCCCATCCTTCTGTGGTGTGGGATACTACGGACTGAAGGTGCATGAGGGAGTTTTATCCCGCGGCGTAAAGGTCACCGGTGCCACCGTGCATTTTGTAGATGACGGAACAGATACCGGCCCTATCATCCTTCAGAAGGCAGTGGAGGTGCAGCAGGGAGATACCCCTAAGGTGTTGCAGCAGAGAGTTATGGAGCAGGCAGAGTGGAAGATCCTTCCCCGTGCCATTGATCTCATTGCCAACGGTAAGGTAGAAGTGACAGACGGTAAGGTTTCAATTAAGGAGTAATCACATGAAAGTTCTGATTGTAGGAAGCGGCGGAAGAGAGCATGCCATTGCATGGAGCGTCGCAAAGAGCCCTAAAGTAGAAAAGATTTACTGCGCACCGGGTAACGGCGGAATCTCTGAGTATGCAGAGTGCGTAGCCATCGGCGCCATGGAATTTGAGAAACTGGCTGATTTTGCCGAGGAAAAAGGCATCGATTTCACCATCATCGGTATGGATGATCCGCTGGTAGGCGGCGTGGTGGATGTCTTTGAAGCACGCGGACTCCGCGTATTCGGACCTCGCAAAAACGCAGCGATCCTGGAGGGCTCCAAAGCATTCTCCAAGGATCTTATGAAAAAATACAACATCCCAACCGCAGCTTATGAGAATTTTGACGATGCGGAGAAAGCACTGGAGTATCTTCATACCCAGGCTAAGTTCCCGATTGTTCTTAAGGCTGACGGTCTTGCCCTTGG
>JAGHUU010000190.1 GCA_018064695.1 Candidatus Blautia equi
CCCTCCAGAATGTTCTTTACCACGGTATAGGACATTCTCTCGTTTACACAGATCACGGTCTCTGCGATCTTATGGTTGACTACCTGACCTTCCTCATTGATTTCCATAAGGCAGCTGAGGGTCAGTCTGTCCACGCCCTGATTCAGGGAACAGATGCCGTTGGAGAGCTTCTCCGGAAGCATTGGAATTACACGGTCGGCAAGGTAGACGCTGGTTCCGCGTTTTAACGCTTCGCGGTCCAGGGCACTGCCGCCCTGCACATAGTTGCTCACATCCGCAATATGCACGCCCAGGAAATAATGGCCGTTCTCCTTGGTGAGGGAGATGGCATCGTCCAGGTCCTTTGCGTCCTCACCGTCAATGGTAACGGTAAGGAGATCAGTGAGGTCCATGCGGCCCTCCCTGTCGGCATCCAGCACGTGGTTCGGCACGCGGTCGGCCTGGCGGATGACCTTCTCAGGGAAAGAGCTTGGAATGCCAAAGCTCTTCACAATAGCCAGTATATCACTGCCCGGGGTGTTTTTGCCACCTAAAACCTCTGTGATCTTGCCCTCCGGGTTCTTTCTGTTCTCGCCGTAATCCACAATAACAACTACCACTTTATCACCCTGGCGGGCTTTTCCTATATATTTGCCCGGAATGAAAATGTCCTTATTAAATTTTGGATTGTCGCTGCGGACAAAGCCGTACTCACCGCTGCGCTCAAAGGTACCTACGATCTCGTCATTTCCGCGCTCAAGGATCTCTATGATGCGGCCTTCTCTTCTTTTTCCGTCGGTTCGGGTCTTCTTAACGGCTACCTTCACGCGGTCCCGGTGAAGTGCGGTTCCCACCTCATCCGGGGAGATGAAGATATCGGTATCCTGTCCCTCGATCTCCACAAAGCCGAAGCCCTTTGGATGACCGATGAAGATACCTTCGTAAACCTCTGCGTTTTTATCTGAAACAGGCTTTTTGTGATCCCTGTCTTTTCTTCCTCTTGTTTCCGCGTGGTCTCTCTTTTTATTCTCAGACCATTTGCCCTGAAATTTTCTGTATCTGCCCTTTGCATCCACGGAGATCTTACCCTCCGCAAGGAGCTCCTCCAGCACATCCACCAGATCCTGTTTTTCTGCTTTTTCAAGTCTTAACAGGCTGCCCAGTTCCCGAAGGCGCATTGGCTGGTACAGCTGATCTCCCATCAGCTCCAGGATGAATTTTTTTCTTTTCTCAGAAATCTGATTTTTTCCCATTTTTCTCCTTATCTACTCATACGCTCCCGCGTTTACTGATCTGCGAAGCAAAAAAAAGCACTCTTGCATAGACAAGAGTGCCTGATTTCTCAGATCATGTTCAGTACTACTGCCAGTACGAAGAACAATACTGCCATGATGGTTGTTGCCTTTACAAGACCACCCTCCATGGAACGTCCCTTGTTTCTTCCCCAGTAGCTGTCTGCTGCACCAGCGATGGATCCGAGCCCCTGCTGTTTTCCTTCCTGCAGAAGAACTGCTGCGGTAAGAGCTATACAATCTAAAACAAAAATAATTGTCAGAATAATCTTTACAACTGCCATTTCTAACACCTCCATCCAAATGTTTTACCGGGATTTTGACCATCCCAGTTGAAACCATTTGATATTTTAACATATGCATTTAGGCTTTTCAACTGTTTTCTAAGCAAATTCCTATTTATTTTGCAGTGATCGCAAGCGCGGAAACTGTCTGCGCTTTGGAGCTCTCCACAATGAAGCCGACCTCTGTGGTTCCGTTTTTCTTAAGTGTGCCGTTCCAGTCCAGAGGCTTTATGGTAAGCTTCTTTCCGCTGACCGTATATGCTGCGCACCAGCTGCTCTGCAGCTTCACATTTTCTCCGAAGGTTGCTGCTACATTCCACTGGGAACAGGTCTTGCTGCCAGTGTTCTTAAGCACCAGCTTATACTGAGTATAATACTTGCTTCCGCTCTTCCAGCTGTTCTCCTTTGTCAGCGTTGCCTTTACCGTTACACTGCCGGTGGAGGTGGCTGTCTTTGAAGCCGCCGGCTTTGGTGTCGGAGTTGGCGCTGCTGTTGCCAGCTTTCCCTTATATGCCGCAACCAGCCATTTACCCTGGTCGGAAAGGTTCGCGTATTTCCAGCCATATTTTGCGGAGACTGAACTTTTGATCAGTGCGGAGGACTCGTTTTTGTTGGAGAGGTTCCAGCAGACTCTTCCCACACTGTATTTATCAAGTAAAGCCATCCACTTATCGCCCTGGCTCTTATTCACGCTGCCGTTTCCGGATGCGTTTGTAATGCCGAATTCAGTGACGATGACCGGCAGTTTCTTTTTCAGTGCCGCCTCCAGTTTCTTTCTGTAGGAATCCTGATGGGTTCCCGCATAGAAATGGAAGGAATAGGCAATGTTGGAATAGCCGGTGATCTGGCTTGCTGCCGCCTGGTCTACATCCTGGGACCAGGTAGGAGTTCCCACTATAATAATGGCTTTCTTATTGACACTTCGGATCGTCTTTACGATGGTGTTCGCATAGGATTTAATATTTTTCCAGGAGCCGCCGCTGCCGTTAGGCTCATTGCAGATCTCATACATGACGTTGCCATAGCTGCTGTATTTCTTTGCAATCTCCTTAAAGAAAGCATTGCTCTGAGTCTTATAAGTGAGCGGATTTCCGTCGCTCAGGATATGCCAGTCGATGATCACGTACATGCCGAGATCCGTGGCATATTTCACACCGTTGTCGATGAGCTTTTTCAGTTCCTTCTGATTGCCTCCGGTGCAGTATCCGTTATACTCTGCGGTATAGAGTGCCAGTCGGATGGTGTTCACACCCCACTGATCTCTAAGCTCCTTAAATGCATTTTTATTGACGTAACCCGGATACCAGGCCAGGCCATGGGTTGACACACCTTTGATCACAAAGGCCTTTCCGTTTTTATTTACAACCTTGCCATTGCTGATAGACAGCTGTCCGTTAGCCGCATAAGGTGTAGCCGCATGCACTGCTGCTCCGGAGAACAGCATCATAAAAAGCATGGTAATGAAAACAACCGATATTTTTTTCATCTGTTTTTTCATCTCGCAGTTCACTCCAATGTTATTATCGGATATAAATCGTGGTTATTGCCACCTGGTCGCCTGTCAGGGCGAAATACAGGTTTGGAACGATCTCCTCGGAGATCGTGGTGATGTTGTGGATGTGTATACCGCCGTCCTCTGTCTCGATTCTGACTCTGTTGCCGTCTTTTTCGATATGTACTTTACAGTCCAGACCTTCGCGGTTTGCCTTCTTCCAGGCATCCCAGTTATCAAAGGAATCGTCGTAAGAGGTCTTCATTTTATTGGAGCTTGCGGGATCCTCGCTCCAACACTCTCCGTCCAGTCTTACCTGAACAAACTCCCTGTATCCCGGACCGTTCACCTCACCGTTTTCGGAGGTGTAAATGATCACATATGGGCAATGCCACGGACGTCTTGATGCAGGAAGACTCATGGAATGGAAAGATACATCCAGTTTATCCTCAACCAGGATTCCGTCGGAATGCACTTCTCTCCAGCCCGTGATCTCCAGGTTCTTAAGATCTCCCTCTGCCTTATCTTTGACATAGTTGATCTCCTCTGCGATTCGCTTGATGTAACCCGGCTCTACATTCTCCTCAAAGGAATGCACTCTGACATTGCTGATGGTACACATCTGGCCGGTAATAGCCACGTATGCCCACTGAGAACGGTCTCGCAACATAATGGTATATTCCCGGACAACATCCGGCAGGAACAGGCGGATCAGAATGTGATCTCTCTGCTTGAGGGTCTCCACCATCGCTTCGTTCTCGCTCATCTTCTCCGGTGCATCGTTCACATATTCTCTTACACGGTAATCGCGGATCTCCCCCGGAACCACATGTCCCTGAAGGGAAATATCACAGAAATCCGTGTAATCCATTTTATTCTTGTTTGCTTCATCTGTGTATACGCACTCGTCCAGAGAATCAAAAAGAACGATCGCAGGGAAGCTGTCTTCCTTATCGGAAGCACATTCGTAATCAAATGCTGTTCTTGTGATGTGCTCCGAAACCGCGATACCGTTCGTGCACACAGATTTATACTCATCTATAATATACTTATCTTCAAAGCCGTTAAAGCGCAGTGTATTATCCGTCAGCCGATACTCCACATCCTTATCCAGAATGTGGATCATGGTAATGGCAAATTCAGGATCAAACTGTCTTCCAATATTCCGCACAAGCTCCTCACGTACCTTCTGCTGCGCCAGCGGTGTACGGTAGCTTCTGTTTGATGTCATGGCATCATAGGCATCTGCCACAGCTATGATTCTGGCGATCTCAGGGATGTCCGTTCCCTTCAGTCCGGATGGGTATCCCTTGCCGTCATATCTTTCATGATGATAATGTGCACCCATGGAGAGATACGGCGTACTGCTGATCTCTGCAAGAATGTTGTCGCCAATTACCGGGTGCTGTTTGATAGCGGAAAACTCCGCATCGGTAAGTCGTCCCTCTTTTGTGAGGATCGCATCAGAAACACCAATCTTTCCGATATCGTGAAGAAGGGCTGCGAAATACACGCTCTCGCAGGTCTCCGCACTTTTTCCGGTTATCTCCGCGATCTTTCTGGAATACTCGGCAACTCGTCTGGAATGACCATGAGTATATTTATCCTTGGCATCAACTGCTGTAGCCAGTGCAAGGACTGTCTGCAGGAACTGATTCTTTGCTACGGTATTCAGTTCTTTTAAGGACTCGATCTCCCGCTCATGAAGCTGATTGATTTTAATCTTCGATTTATATTTCGTTAATGTAATATTAATGCGGTTGCTGAACTCATAATAAAGCTGATGGGCAAAGGTCTTATCCATATATTCCTTTACAAGATATCCGGCAATGAACTCGTCTGTTCTAAGAGGAGTAAATACATAAACCTTTCCTTTTCCCTCTCTGGAGCACCCAAGGACAAGTTCTTTTGTATCGAGAGTTTTTGCATCAATAATGGCTCCGTCTGTCTTGGCACCCCATACCTCCATCTTCGGACTGTAATAATCTCTTGGGAGTACCAGTGTACGGATGTCTATATCGTCCAGGTTTTTATATTGCGGATTCATGTAAATATGAAAATCGTCTTCGCCTGCATTGTGCAGCAAAAAGTCCTTCATATTATCAGGTATCGTATCAAAGCTCTCATTTGCCATGATGCAGTCTTCCAGAAAGTCCTCAATGCGATACATGGCAACAACCGAGAAGTTCTGCTGCCAGGCATCATGGCCCAGCATCTTTCTTAAGTTGTCCTCATCCTTACAGTTGACGCATCCGCAGCTTTCGCCCGGGCTTGCCACACACGGGATGATCTCTTTGCGGATCAGTTTTTTATTATTTACGGTTTCCCGGAAAATATCTGCGCATCTGCCGCCCTGTTCAAAGTAGCACTGATCTACACTGGCCACAGACGGATTGTATACCTTGGCCTCGCCCAGGTTATCAAAGCCGGTTACGATCACCTCTTCCGGAACCTTTACCTTCAGCATATCCATAGTAAGCAGTGTGTACATAGCAGTGATATCATTTGCACACATAAATGCATCCGGTAATTTTTTATCCCCCTTGTACTCCTCCAGCAAAATGGTATTTACAAGACGGCCGTCCCAATCGCCGTAAATGATGTTTTCTTCAGGCAGACTGTAACCGTGCGCCTCCAGAGCGTCACGGACTGCAGAGAGTCGGATATTGGAATCGTCATTCTCCTTTGTACCGGCTATATAGACAACATCCTTCACGCCATGTTCTGTGATGATATGCTCGCAGAGACTTCTCATTCCGGAATAGTTGTCTACCACAACAGAGGACACACCTTCCGTATCATATCCCTGGAAGATAATAGGAATATCTGCCTGTCTGCATTTTGCCATGATGTCATCAATAACGGTATCTATATCAATTGCCGAGCCAAATACCACTACAGCATCAAACATCGTATAATCCGGCAATGTGAAAATAGAGTTTTCTGCATTGCGGACCATCAGACTCTGATTCAGAAGCGGATGCCCTGTAAAAATAAAAAGATCGATCTCATTTTCTTCAAATCGCGAAATAAAACCCTGTATAAATCTGTCAAGATTTTCGCCATTCCAGCCATTCGCACAAAGAGCAATTCTTTTTTTCATTTTGTCCCTCTCATCTGCATTTTTAATCAATTTAAAGAAATGCATACATAATTATTATACTAACATCCTTCCAACAACGTTCCAACACTAAATAAAGAATTGTAAGGTTCACGAAAAAAACAGGGACTTTTCCATGTATCTTGGAAACAAAAAAAGAAGCCTGAAAATCAAGCTTCTTTTAAAGCAGGGGATGAGAGAATCGAACTCCCACCAAAGGTTTTGGAGACCCCTATCATACCATTTGACCAA
>JAGHUU010000034.1 GCA_018064695.1 Candidatus Blautia equi
GATGATAGGCCCGCCCGGAACCGGAAAGACCATGATCGCCAGAAGGATTCCCACCGTCATGCCGGAGCTCACCTTTGAGGAGAGTCTGGAGCTAACCAGAATCTACAGCATAGTAGGGCTTCTTCCGGAGGAGAGTCCCTTTATTAAAATCAGACCTTTCAGAAGTCCCCATCACACCTCATCCGCCCAGGCACTGGCGGGCGGCGGGAAAAATCCAAGACCGGGGGAGATCACATTATCACATAGGGGCGTACTGTTTCTGGACGAGATGCCGGAGTTTTCCAGAAGGAGTCTGGAGATCCTCCGTCAGCCCCTGGAGGATAAGATGATCCAGATCTCCCGCGTGTACGGCACCTACAGTTTCCCTGCCAACTTTATCCTGTGCGCGGCCATGAACCCATGCCCCTGCGGATACTATCCGGATATGAACCAGTGCCGCTGCACACCGGGCCAGGTGGCCCATTATATAGGAAAGATCAGCCAGCCCCTTCTGGATCGTATTGACCTCTGCACCGATGTCTCCCCGGTGAGCTACGGGGAATTGCACGGCGGAAACGCAGGGGAGAGCTCAGCAGCGATCCGGGAAAGAGTGAGAAGAGTGCAGGAGATCCAGACCCGCCGCTATATGGAAGAGAACATCCAGTTCAACGGGGAACTTAAGGGACATCAGATCGAGAAATACTGTATCTTAACTCTCGATGCAGAGAAGCTTCTGCAGCAGGCCTTTGAGACCATCCACTTCAGCGCCAGATCCTACCACAGGATCCTGAAGGTTTCGCGAACCATAGCGGATATGAACGGAACAGAGGAAATTCAGAAATCAGATGTTGCCGAGGCACTGTCCTACAGGGCTTTCGATAAACGCACCTGGAATAGCTGAAGGCGTAAGCCAGAGGCTCTGATTATCTGAGAAAACGATATTACAGGAAGGTGATTATATATGGAAGAAACACAGTATAAGATCCGGGAGATCGGGAAGGAAAGCCCCCTTTATCCGGAAAAACTGAGAAACTATGCCGGTATGCCATCCCTTCTCTATGTGAAGGGAAAACTGCCTGATCCGGAGCTGCCCACAGTTGCCATTGTAGGTGCCAGAAACTGCAGCCCCTACGGCAGGACCCAGGCCTTCCGCTTTGCCAGAACACTGAGCGAGGCCGGCGTGCAGGTCATAAGCGGTCTTGCCTACGGCATCGACGGGGAGGCCCATAAAGGCGCTCTGGAGGGAAGCACACCCACCTTTGCGATCCTTGGCACAGGCGTGGACATCTGTTACCCATCCTCCAACCAGTATATCTACAACAGGATCCTACGGCAGAACGGCGGCTTGATCAGCGAATTTGAACCGGGTGAGAGAGCAAAGAACTATCATTTCCCGTTAAGAAACCGGGTGATCAGTGCCCTCTCCGACATTGTTCTGGTGGTGGAGGCAAAGAATAAGAGCGGTTCCCTCATCACCGCCAGGTACGCTCTGGAGCAGGGAAAAAACGTGTACGCCCTGCCAGGATCGGTGACAGAGGAGCTGAGCCTGGGCTGCAACAAACTGATCTTTGACGGCGCCGGAATTGCGTATTCTCCGGATGTTTTACTCTCTGAATTCGGAATTTCTGCTAAAAAGTATGAAAAATATAAACAAAAAGAGGACATAATTGAAAATTTAACTCTTGAAAGCGATTTGAAATTGTTGTATAGTTGTCTCGATTTACGACCAAAAACGCCCGATATTCTTGTCAAAGAGAGCGGTCTCGCCCCGGATAAGATCAATCAGGCGCTGATGGAGCTGCAGCTTCTTGGCCTTGCAAAAGAGGCCGCGCGGCACCATTATATTAGAAATAGTGACTGAAAAGAAAGAAAACAGTCACGGGAATTACGCTTAAACTAGGAGAATTAACATGGCGAAATATCTGGTAATCGTGGAGTCACCTGCCAAGGTGAAGACGATTAAGAAATTTCTCGGAAGCAATTACGATGTGGAGGCCTCTAACGGCCATGTCAGAGATTTCCCGAAGAGCCAGTTCGGCATCGATGTGGAAAACGACTTTGATCCGAAATACATCACCATCAGAGGAAAGGGCGATCTGTTGGCAAAGCTCCGCAAGGAAGCAAAGAAAGCAGACAAGATCTATCTCGCAACCGACCCGGACCGCGAGGGTGAGGCTATCTCCTGGCACCTTATGCAGGCGCTGAAGGAAGATACCAGAAAAATGCATCGAATCACTTTCAATGAGATCACCAAGACTGCAGTTAAGAATTCTATCAAACAGGCCAGAGATCTGGATATGAATCTTGTGGATGCACAGCAGGCCAGACGTATGCTGGACCGTATGGTAGGATACAGCATCAGTCCCCTTCTCTGGGCTAAGGTAAAGAGAGGCTTAAGTGCCGGCCGCGTTCAGTCTGTGGCACTTCGCATCATCTGTGACAGGGAGGATGAGATTAACTCCTTCATTCCACAGGAATACTGGACTCTTGACGGCGAGTTTGAGGTGGAGGGTGAAAAGAAACCTCTCCAGGCCAAATTCTACGGCACAGACAAAAAGCTTTCCATCGACAACAGAGAAGAGATGAACGAGATCCTGAAAAAGCTGGAAAAATGCGAGTATGAGATCTCCGAAGTCAAACAGAGCGAGAGAATGAAGAACCCTCCGCTTCCGTTTACCACCAGTACCCTGCAGCAGGAAGCTTCCAAGACCCTCAACTTCTCCACCCAGAAGACTATGAGGATCGCCCAGCAGCTGTATGAGGGCGTGGAAGTAAAAGGCACCGGCGCAGTGGGTGTGATCTCTTACCTTCGTACCGATTCCACCCGTATCTCTGATGAGGCAGACGCAGCAGCAAGAGACTACATTGGAAAGCAGTACGGTGAGACTTATCTTTCTGCCCAGGTAAAGACAGCCAAAAAGAATCAGAATATTCAGGATGCCCATGAGGCCATCCGTCCAACCGATATCACCCGTACCCCTGCAGCGCTTAAGGACTCCTTAAGCAGAGACCAGTTCAGACTGTATCAGCTGATCTGGAAGCGCTTCACCGCCAGCCGTATGGCTCCGGCAAAATATGAAGTCACCTCTGTAAAGATCGATGCAGGTGAGTATTCCTTCACCGTAGCAGCCTCCAAGATCGCCTTTGACGGCTTCATGTCCGTTTATACCGATGAGGAAGATGCAAAGAAAGGAAACCTCTTAAGCCAGAAGCTGGAGAAGGGCATGAAATTAAAGCTCAGAGAGTTAAAGCCTGAGCAGCATTTCACCCAGCCGCCGGCCCACTATACAGAGGCATCCCTGGTAAAGACCCTGGAGGAACTGGGCATCGGCCGTCCAAGTACATATGCGCCGACCATCACCACCATCATCGGCCGCCGCTATGTGGCTAAGGAACAGAAGAACCTCTACGTCACCGAGCTCGGTGAGGTAGTCAACAATATGATGAAGCAGGCTTTCCCAAGCATCGTGGATGTAAACTTTACCGCCATGATGGAGGGACTTCTTGACTGCGTAGGCGCAGGCACCGTACAGTGGAAGACCGTTGTGCGTAACTTCTATCCTGATCTTAAAAAGGATGTGGACCTGGCCCAGGCAGACCTGGATAAAGTAGATATCCAGGACGAAGTGACAGACATCGTCTGCGAGTCCTGCGGAAGAAACATGGTAATCAAGTACGGCCCTCACGGAAGATTCCTGGCATGCCCGGGCTTCCCGGAGTGCAGAAACACCAGACCATATTTTGAGAAAATTGGCGTAGCCTGTCCAAAATGCGGAAAGGATGTCGTACTGAAAAAGACCCAGAAGGGCAGAAAATACTTTGGCTGTGAGAACAACCCGGACTGTGATTTCATGTCCTGGCAGAAACCGGCCGGCAAAAACTGTCCGAACTGCGGAAGCTATATGGTAGAAAAAGGCAACAAGCTGGTCTGCAGCGAAGAGGGCTGCGGCTATGTGGAAAAGAATGAAAGGAGAGAGGGATGAGCGTTCAGTTATTAGACAAAACCAGAAAGATCAACAAGCTCCTGCACAACAGCAGCTCCGGAAAAGTGATCTTTAATGATATCTGTAAAGTACTGATGGGAGCCCTCAGCTCCAACATCCTGGTCCTCAGCAAAAAAGGCAAAATCCTTGGCATCAGCAATTCCCCGGAGATCCCGGAGATCACCGAGCTTTTAGGCGGCAGCGTGGGCGGCTTTATTGATCCGCTCTTAAACGAGCGTTTTCTGGAGGTCCTTTCCACCAAGGAAAATGTGAATCTTCAGACCCTTGGCTTTGAACAGGCAGGCAGCCACTATCAGGGAATCATCAATCCTGTGGATATCGCAGGGGAGAGACTCGGAACCCTGTTCATGTACCGCATGGACAACCCGTATGACATTGAGGATATCATCGTCAGCGAATACGGCACCACCGTGGTAAGCCTGGAGATGCTCCGCGCCGTTCACGATGAGAACGCCGAGGAGGACCGCAAGCAGCAGGTGGTTCGTTCCGCCTTCAGCACCCTTTCTTTCTCCGAGATGGAAGCCATCATCCACATCTTCGAGGAGCTTCACGGCGAGGAAGGCATTCTGGTTGCAAGCAAAGTGGCAGACCGCGTGGGCATCACCCGCTCCGTGATCGTAAACGCCCTCAGAAAATTTGAGAGCGCCGGTGTCATTGAGTCCCGCTCCTCCGGAATGAGAGGAACCTACATCAAAGTTCTCAACGAAGTACTGTTTGATGTCCTTGAGGAGATCAAGGCTGAGAAAGAAAAACAGAACGAAAATTAAAAACGAGAAAACAGGAGAAAATGAGAGCATTCGTGAGCTAAAACGAGAATCTCATTAAAACAGCAGAAATATCTGGAGTTGCAGAAACAGCAGAAATTTCATAATATAGGCATTAGCGTTTAGCACTCATATAAAAAGAGTGCTAATAACTTATGATAAACTCAATAAGGAGGATATGAATCATGAAATTAGTACCATTAGGCGACAGAGTCGTATTAAAACAGGTAGCTGCAGAAGAGACCACCAAATCCGGTATCGTTCTTCCGGGTCAGGCACAGGAGAAACCACAGCAGGCTGAGGTTATCGCAGTAGGTCCTGGCGGAGTCGTAGACGGCAAAGAAGTTAAGATGGAAGTTGCTGCAGGAGATAAGGTAATCTACTCCAAATACGCAGGAACCGAAGTAAAGCTTGACGGCGAAGAGTACATCATCGTAAAACAGAACGATATTCTTGCGATCGTAAAATAATACAGAGACCAATTGGAGGATTTGAATCATGGCAAAAGAAATTAAATTCGGTGCAGAAGCCAGAGCAGCTCTTGAGAGCGGTGTAAACCAGCTGGCAAATACTGTAAGAGTAACCCTTGGACCAAAAGGAAGAAACGTAGTTCTTGACAGACCATACGGCGCTCCGCTCATCACCAACGATGGTGTTACCATCGCAAAAGAGATCGAGCTTGAGGACGGCTTTGAGAACATGGGCGCACAGCTCATCAAAGAAGTTGCTGCAAAGACAAACGATGTAGCCGGCGACGGAACCACCACCGCTACCGTACTTGCACAGGCAATGGTAAACGAGGGTATGAAGAACCTGGCAGCAGGTGCTAATCCGATCATCCTCAGAAAAGGTATGAAAAAAGCTACTGAGGCAGCTGTAGCAGCCATCAAGAACATGAGCCAGAAAGTCAGCGGAAAGAACCAGATCGCAAACGTAGCATCCATCTCCGCAGGCGATGCTGAGGTAGGCGCACTTGTAGCAAACGCTATGGAGAAAGTTTCCAAAGACGGCGTTATCACTGTAGAAGAGTCCAAGACCATGGAGACCGAGCTTGACCTTGTAGAAGGTATGCAGTTCGACCGCGGATACATCTCCGCTTACATGGCTACCGATATGGAGAAAATGGAGGCTAACCTTCAGGATCCATACATCCTTATCACCGATAAGAAGATCAGCAACATCCAGGAAGTACTTCCACTTCTTGAGCAGATCGTTCAGTCCGGCGCAAGACTTCTCATCATCGCTGAGGACATCGAGGGCGAGGCACTCACCACTCTGATTCTCAACAAACTCCGTGGAACCTTCCAGGTAGTTGGTGTGAAAGCTCCTGGCTACGGCGACAGAAGAAAAGATATGCTCCGTGATATCGCGATCCTCACCGGCGGACAGGTGATCTCCGAGGAGATCGGTCTTGATCTCAAAGAGGCTACCCTGGCTATGCTTGGACGCGCAAAATCCGTAAAAGTTACCAAAGAGCACACTGTAATCGTAGATGGTATGGGTGACAAGGCTGAGATCGACAACCGCGTAGCTCAGATCCGTTCCTCCATCGAGACCACCAAATCCGAGTTCGACAGAGAGAAGCTGCAGGAGAGACTTGCAAAACTGGCAGGCGGCGTAGCTGTTATCCGTGTAGGTGCTGCTACCGAGACCGAGATGAAAGAGGCTAAGCTTCGTCTTGAGGACGCTCTTGCTGCTACCAAGGCTGCAGTGGAAGAGGGCGTTATCGCAGGCGGCGGTTCCGCATACATCCACGCTTCCAAAGAAGTAGCCAAGCTTGTAGCTGAGCTTGAGGGCGATGAGAAGACCGGTGCCAAGATCATCCTGAAAGCACTTGAGGCTCCACTGTTCCACATCTCCGCAAACGCAGGTCTTGAGGGCTCCGTTATCATCAACAAAGTTAGAGAGTCCGAGGTAGGCTTCGGCTTTGACGCTCTGAATGAGAAATATGTGGATATGGTAAGCGCAGGTATCCTTGATCCTGCTAAGGTTACCAGAAGCGCACTGCAGAATGCTACCAGCGTGGCATCCACCCTGCTCACCACCGAGTCCGTAGTTTCTACTATCAAAGAGGAGACTCCTGCAGCTGCAGCAGCTAACCCTGGCATGGGCATGATGTAATTCCTGCATGAAAATGTGAATCCTTACATAAGAATCTGAATCCTTGCATAAGAAGGGAGCAAATACAATGAGTGATCTGTACAGTGAATTATTAGTAAAAAAAGAGCAGACCGCCAAGGACAAGCTCATTAAATACGGCCTGTATGCCATCATTGCCATCCTGGCCATCGGAGGAGTCCTTTTAAATCCTCTTCTGATCTTTATAGGCCTTCTGGTAGGTATTGGTGCTTACTTTATCCTTCCATCCACCGACGTAGAGTTCGAGTATCTCTTTGTCAGCGGAGAGATCGATGTGGACCGCGTTCTTGCCAAGACCAAAAGAAAAAAAGCAGGCAGCTTCAGCGTTCGTGAGTGCGAGCTGATCGCCCCGCTTCATTCCCATCGCCTTGACTACTATAATGCAAACTCCAAGATCAAGGTTGTGGATTATTCCTCCGGAAATGATGAGCATAAGAGATATGCTGCCATCACCCGCATGAACAATGAGACCTGCAAGGTCATCTTTGAGCCGGATGAGGCCATGATCAAAACCATTCATCAGTATGCCCCAAGTAAGGTCTTCTTTGAATAATTCATAAGAAAATAACGATTTCGGACACCCGCTGTGAGCAATCTGCACAGCGGGTGTTTTTCGTTAATCAACTGCTTGACACTCCAAATGTTTTGTGATAAGGTATGGGACAATCACCAAAAACAATATATTAATTCATGCACAGGGAGGAAATGAAATGGGTACAATTATCGGTGAAGGCATTACATTTGATGACGTACTTTTAGTACCGTCTTATTCCAATGTTATTCCAAATCAGGTAGACGTAACGACTAATTTAACGAAGAAGATCAAACTGAATGTCCCTTTGATGAGCGCAGGAATGGATACCGTAACAGAATACCGTATGGCAATTGCCATGGCCAGACAGGGCGGTATCGGTATCATCCACAAGAACATGTCAATCGAAGCACAGGCCGATGAGGTAGATAAAGTAAAACGTTCCGAGAACGGCGTTATTACCAATCCATTTTACCTTTCCCCAGAACATACATTAAGAGACGCTGACGAGCTGATGGCAAAATTCCGTATTTCCGGTGTGCCGATCACCGAAGGCAAAAAGCTTGTTGGTATCATCACCAACCGTGACCTGAAATTTGAGAAGGATTTCACCAGAAAGATCAAGGAGTGCATGACCTCCGAGAATCTTGTGACCGCTAAAGAGGGTATCACCCTTGAGGAGGCAAAACAGATCCTTGCAGCATCCAGAAAAGAGAAATTACCGATCGTGGATGACGATTTCAATCTGAAAGGTCTCGTTACTATTAAAGATATCGAGAAGCAGATCAAATACCCACTGGCAGCAAAAGACTCCCAGGGACGTCTTCTCTGCGGCGCAGCTGTTGGTATCACCGCTAACGTTCTTGCACGTGTTGATGCACTTGTAAAAGCAAATGTAGACGTTATCGTAGTTGACTCCGCACATGGCCATTCCGAGAACATCCTCCGCGCTGTTCGCCAGATCAAGGAAGCTTATCCTGATCTTCAGGTTATCGCAGGTAACGTAGCTACCGGCGAGGCTACCAAGGCTCTTATCGATGCCGGTGCTGACGCTGTAAAAGTAGGTATCGGACCTGGATCCATCTGTACCACACGTGTCGTAGCATGTATCGGTGTTCCACAGATCACCGCTGTTATGGACTGCTATGAGATCGCTAACCGCTACGGAATCCCGATCATCGCCGACGGCGGTATCAAATACTCCGGAGACGTTACAAAGGCTATCGCAGCCGGCGCAAATGTCTGCATGATGGGAAGCATGTTTGCAGGATGCGACGAGGCACCTGGCGAGTTCGAGCTCTTCCAGGGAAGAAAATACAAAGTATACCGCGGTATGGGCTCCATTGCAGCTATGGAAAACGGAAGCAAAGACCGTTACTTCCAGGAGGGCAACAAGAAGCTTGTTCCTGAGGGCGTTGAAGGCCGTGTAGCTTACAAAGGACCTCTTGAAGATACCGTATACCAGTTACTCGGCGGACTTCGTTCCGGTATGGGTTACTGCGGAGCAGAGAATATTGAGAAGCTGAAAACCACCGGCAGATTTGTAAAGATCTCCGCTGCATCCCTCAAAGAGTCTCATCCACATGACATCCACATCACCAAAGAGGCTCCTAACTACAGCTCCGGTAACTGATTTATACAGAATATAAAGATTTCACTTGAAATAAAAAGGAATCTAGTGTAAGATTCATTCGTCAGCTGCATGACTGGCGGAAGTAGAGAACTACAGGGAGTGCAGCAAAGTATTTCGCCGACCGCCTGGGCAACCTTATTTTTAGGCTGCCCAGGTTTTTTATTGCTGCTAATGAAATCATATTTATAATACAAAGGAGAACCACCATGGAAATGATCTCACTGGAAAAAGAACTGCAGGAAAATTCCTATCCTGGAAGAGGAATCATCATCGGACGTTCCGCTGATGGAAAGAAAGCTGTAACCGCATACTTCATTATGGGAAGAAGCACCAACAGCCGCAACCGTATTTTTGTAGAGGACGGACAGGGTATCCGTACCCAGGCCTTCGATCCATCCAAACTGGAAGATCCAAGCCTGATCATCTACGCACCGGTACGTGTCCTTGGAAACAAGACCATCGTTACCAACGGTGACCAGACCGATACCATCTACGATGGCATGGATCATCAGCTGACCTTTGAGCAGTCCTTAAGAAGCCGCGAGTTTGAGCCGGACGGCCCTAACTACACACCACGTATTTCCGGTATCATGCATGTGGAGAACGGCACATACAGCTATGCAATGTCCATCCTTAAGAGCAACAACGGAAATCCTGATTCCTGCAACCGTTACACCTTCGCTTACGCAAACGCAGCAGCAGGAGAGGGACATTTCATCCACACCTACAAATGCGACGGAAATCCACTTCCAAGCTTTGAAGGAGAGCCAAAGCTGGTTGCTATCCCGAACGACATGGATGAGTTCGCAAACATGCTCTGGACCAGCCTGAACGAGGATAACAAGGTTTCCCTTTTCGTTCGCTATATTGACATCGCTACCGGCGAGTACGAGTCCAAGATCATCAACAAAAATAACTGATTTCCATTTACCTATATATTCGGAGGAAAAAACATGAAAGAACTGGAACTGAAATACGGCTGTAATCCTAATCAGAAACCATCTAAAATCTATGAGTCCACCGGCGCAGAGCTTCCTATTAAAGTGTTAAGCGGAAGACCTGGCTACATCAACTTCCTGGATGCATTCAACGGCTGGCAGCTGGTAAGCAACCTTAAGAAAGCTACCGGACTTCCAGCAGCTACCTCTTTTAAACATGTATCTCCTGCAGGCGCTTCCGTAGGTCTTCCACTTACCGAGACCCTTGCAAAGATCTACTGGGTAGAGGATATGGACTGGCAGAACTTCTCCCCAATCGCATGCGCATACGCAAGAGCCCGCGGCGCTGACCGTATGTCCTCCTTTGGAGATTTCATTTCCCTCTCCGATGTCTGCGATAAAGATACCGCACTTCTTATTAAGAGAGAGGTATCCGACGGTGTCATCGCTCCTGGATATACCGAGGAGGCACTTGAGATCCTTGGACAGAAGAAAAAAGGAAATTACAATGTAATTCAGATCGATCCTGCGTACGTTCCAAACCCAATCGAGCGCAAAGAGGTATTTGGCATCACCTTCGAGCAGGGACGTCAGGAGCTTGAGATCAACGATGAGCTGATCTCCAACATCGTTACCGAGAACAAAGAGCTCAGCGAGGAAGCAAAACGCGATATGAAGATCGCCCTCATCGTTCTCAAATATACCCAGTCCAACTCCGTATGCTTCGTTAAAGACGGACAGGCCATTGGCGTAGGCGCAGGACAGCAGTCCCGTGTACACTGTACCAGACTGGCAGGACAGAAGGCAGACAACTGGTTCCTTCGTCAGTGTCCAAAGGTTCTGAACCTTCCATTTAAAGACACCATCACCCGCGCAGAGCGTGACAACGCCATTGATGTTTACATCGGCGAGGAGTACATGGATGTAGTGGCTGACGGAAACTGGCAGAAGACCTTCACCGAGCAGCCATCCGTATTCACCCGCGAGGAGAAGAGAGCATGGCTGGATCAGCTGACCGATGTTACCCTTGGTTCCGATGCATTCTTCCCATTCAGCGATAACATTGAGCGCGCATATAAGAGCGGTGTAAAATATATCGCAGAGCCGGGCGGATCCGTAAGAGATGACGCAGTTATCGACACCTGCAACAAATACAACATGGTAATGGCATTCACCGGAATCCGTCTGTTCCATCACTAATCTGTTTATAAAAAGAAAAGCCCTGCAGTTCCATTGTGAGCTGCAGGGCTTTTTTGTAAGTGGGACAAGGGGACAGGGACCAGGCTCATTTGGTTTACAAAATGAGCCAGGTGCCAGTCCCCTTGTCCCGCTTACAAAAAAAGACTTCCGAAAGCTCGGAAGTCTTAAGAGCGATAGACGGGGCTCGAACCCGCGGTCTCGACCTTGGCAAGGTCGCGCGTTACCAACTACGCCACTATCGCATTTATTCTCGTCTGAGTTACCTCAGCGACAAGATGTACTATACCACCTTTCACACCGTTTGTCAAACACTTTTTGAAAAAAGTTTTGTTTTTTTCAAAACCAGGAGACAGGGGATCTGTCTGAAATCTGACAAAGTTTTTGGGCATGAAAAAATGCCCAGAGTCGGAATCGAACCAACGACACAAGGATTTTCAGTCCTTTGCTCTACCAACTGAGCTATCTGGGCATGTGTGATATTTACCACGAAGGATATATTAGCATAATTATTCAGTATTTGCAAGAAAAAATTGCGAAAAACGGGGAGAAATACAAAAAAGCTGCAAGTATAGTAAAACTGCACAATTTATTTCAGGCGAACAAATGTCTTTTTGGCAATGACACGGCGGGTTTTAAATTGACTATTTTTAGACGATTCGATATAATGACACGTGATGTTTATTATAAATAACAATCAGGAGGAGAATCATGTATTCATTAGAAGAAGTAGCATCAGTGGATAAAGAGATTGCTGAGCTCATTGAAAAAGAACTTCAGAGACAGAATTCCCATATTGAGCTTATTGCTTCCGAGAACTGGGTAAGCAAAGCAGTTATGGCATCTATGGGAAGCGTCCTTACCAATAAATATGCCGAGGGATATCCTGGAAAAAGATATTACGGCGGATGCGTATGCGTAGATGAGGTGGAGACTCTGGCCATCGAGCGTGCTAAAAAGCTTTTCGGATGCGAGTACGTAAACGTACAGCCACATTCCGGCGCACAGGCAAACATGGCAGTATTCTTTGCAATTCTTCAGCCGGGTGATACCGTTCTTGGTATGGCACTGGATCAGGGCGGACACCTTTCCCACGGCAGCACTGCCAACATGTCCGGAACCTATTTCAAATCCGTTTCCTACGGCGTAAACAAAGATGGATACATTGATTATGATGAAGTACTCCGCATTGCAAAAGAGTGCCAGCCAAAACTGATCGTAGCCGGCGCCAGCGCATATGCAAGAACCATCGATTTCAAGAGATTCCGTGAGATCGCTGACGAGGTTGGCGCATACCTCATGGTAGATATCGCACACATCGCAGGTCTTGTAGCTACCGGACTTCATCCAAGCCCAATTCCATATGCACATGTAACCACCACCACCACCCATAAAACCCTCCGCGGACCACGTGGCGGTATGATCATGAGTGATGCTGAGACCGCTAAGAAGTTCAACTTCAACAAAGCGATCTTCCCTGGTATCCAGGGCGGTCCTCTGATGCACGTCATCGCAGCTAAGGCAGTTTGCTTCCACGAGGCACTTCAGCCTGAGTTCAAAGAGTACGCACAGCGCATCGTGGACAATGCACAGGCACTTTCCAAAGGCCTTATGAGCCGCGGCATCAAAATTGTATCCGGCGGTACCGACAACCACCTGATGCTTGTTGATCTTACCAACCTTGATGTAACCGGTAAGCAGATGGAGAACCTTCTTGACGAGGTTAACATCACCTGCAACAAGAATGCTATTCCTAACGATCCAAGATCCGCATTCGTTACCAGCGGTGTTCGTCTTGGTACTGCAGCTGTCAGCGCACGTGGAATGGTTCCGGCTGATATGGACCAGATCGCAGAGGCTATCGCTATCATGCTGAAGACTCCTGAGAGAAAAGAGGAAGCGAAAGCTATCGTAAAAGCTCTCACCGAGAAATACCCATTAGTTGGTTAATCAGGCAATATTACGGGGCACAGCCATTATGGCTGTGCCCTTTTTACATTTCTAAAGATATGTAGTATAATAGAAGGAACAGTCAGTTTATGTTTCATTTATCCATCAGAAAGGAGACGGAGCATATGGAAAAGATCGTCATTGTAGGTGCCGGACCGGCCGGAATATCAGCCGCCCTGTATGCTGCCAGAGCCAATATGGATCCTCTGGTGATCAGCTGCGGCGTGGGCAGCCTTGAAAAGGCAGAAAAAATAGAAAACTATTACGGAATTGGAAAACCCATCTCCGGAAGGGAACTGTATGAAAACGGAATTGCCCAGGCAAAGGCGCTGGGAGTGCGATTCCTTGAGACCCAGGTGCTTGGCGCCGGCGGCTTCGATACCTTTGAGGTGCATACAACTGAGGGAACCATTGAGACAGAATGCCTGATCCTTGCCACAGGCAGCAAGAGAAAGACCCTGCCCATCAAGGGCATTCAGGAGCTGGAGGGCATGGGTGTCAGCTATTGCGCCGTGTGTGATGCCTTTTTCTACAGAGGAAGAACCGTGGGTGTCATCGGAAACGGTGATTTTGCACTCCATGAGGCGGAGGTGCTTGCTCCGCTGGCAGGCAGTGTAACGATCTTCACAGACGGAAAAGAACCTGCATTCACCACAGAAACACAGATCCCTGTGGACACCAGAAAGATCCTTGAGGTGGAGGGCACAGAGTATGTGACCGGAATCCGCCTGGAAGGGGAAGAAGCTACACTTCCAATGGATGGAATCTTCCTGGCCATCGGCACAGCGGGAAGCGGGGAGATCGCCAGACAGATGGGCGCTGAGCTCACAGAAAAGGGCAGTATCCGCGTGAATGAGAACATGGAGACCACCATCCCTGGCATGTATGCGGCGGGGGACTGCACCGGCGGCCTTCTCCAGGTGGCAAAAGCCGTCTACGAGGGTGCCCAGGCAGGCCTCAGTGCCATCTCCTATGTGAGGGGCAGAGCAAAAGCGTGAGAAAGGCCATTCTGATCTGCTTCCGTATGCCGCTATTTAGGTGTGGACAGATGGGATGGAAATGTATATTATAGATAAAAGGCTATAGCGGACGGGGAGATCGCTGCCCGTCGGAAAGGAGTAACCTATGGCAAAAGAGATTACGATCACAGTAGAAAATTTTGAAGAAGAAGTTTTAAAATGCGAGAAGCCGATCCTTCTTGATTTCTGGGCTACCTGGTGCGGACCATGCATGCGTCAGGGTCCTATTGTGGAAGCGCTGGCAGAGGAAGGCTACGCAGTGGGAAAAGTCAATGTGGATGAGCAGATGGCTCTGGCACAGCAGTTCCGTGTTATGAACATCCCAACCCTTCTGGTTTTCAGAAACGGTGAGGTGGCTGAGAGACTGGTGGGCCTGACCCCTAAGGACAAGCTTAAGAGCATTCTGGACGCCTGAATATGAAAATCATTCTGGCAGCCTGCAACGCAAAATATATCCACTCCAATCTGGCCATCTATGATCTGAAGGCATACGCAGGGGATCTGGGTCAATATGTGGAGATCAGAGAATATACCATCAATCAGGAAAAGGATCAGATCCTTGGGGACCTCTATAAGAGCGGTGCCGATGTGATCTGTTTTTCCGCTTATATCTGGAACATCACGTTTATCAGGGAGCTTCTTGCGGATCTCATTAAAATCCTGCCGGATACTAAATTCTGGGTAGGCGGTCCGGAGGTGTCCTACGATGCGGAGCAGTTTTTAAAGGCCAATCTCCATGTGACAGGCGTCATGGTGGGAGAGGGCGAGGAGACCTTCCGCGAACTCCTGGAATACTATGTAAATGGTGTGAGGGAGCTCAAAGACATCCCTGGAATTGCCTACCGGGACGGAGATGCCATCCGTCACAATGGCTGGCGCGATACCATGGACTTAAGCAGGATCCCATTTATCTATCAGGACCTGGAGCAGTTTGAGAACAGGATCATCTATTACGAGAGCAGCAGGGGCTGCCCGTTTTCCTGCAGCTACTGTCTTTCTTCCATAGATAAAAAGCTGCGGTTCCGAAGTCTGGAGCTGGTTTTGCCGGAACTCCAGTTTTTCCTGGATCACAGGGTTCCGCAGGTTAAGTTTGTGGACCGTACCTTTAACTGCAAGCACAGCCACGCCATGGCTATCTGGAGCTATATTAAGGAGCATGACAACGGCATCACCAATTTCCATTTTGAGATCTCCGCGGACCTTCTCAGGGAGGAGGAGCTGGAACTGATCCGCACCATGCGGCCGGGGCTCATCCAGCTGGAAATAGGCGTGCAGTCCACAAATCCGGATACCATCAAAGCCATTCACCGCACCATGGATTTTGAGGAGCTCTCAAAGATCGTGCAGAGGATCAACAGCTTTGGAAATATCCATCAGCATCTGGACCTGATTGCGGGGCTTCCCTATGAGGACAGAGCCCGCTTCAGACAGTCCTACAACGATGTGTATGCCCTTCGCCCGGAACAGCTGCAGCTGGGCTTTTTAAAGGTTTTAAAGGGCTCATATATGCATGAGATGGCGGAGACCTACGGCATCGTCTATAAGGCGAAGGAGCCGTATGAGGTCTTAAAGACCAACTGGATCTCCTATGAGGACGTGCTGGAGCTGAAAAAGCTGGAGAGCATGACAGAGGTCTACTATAACAGCGGACAGTTCGGCACCACACTTCAATATCTGGAGACTCTCTTCCCGGATCCGGTTTCTTTATATGAGGCTCTGGGCGACTTCTATGAGAAGAAGGGCTACAGCGAGATCTCCCACGCAAGGATCCGAAAATACGAGATCCTGCTGGAGTTTGCAGAGGAGTATCCTGCGATCGACCGTCAGGAGCTGGCGGATCGCATGCTCTATGACCTGTATCTCCGCGAGAATCTGAAGAGCCGTCCTAAGTTTGCGGCGGATCAGAAGCCGTATGAGAGGGCAGTCTGGGAGTACAGAAGACTCAACAATATTCCAAAGACCGCACATATCGAAGTCTTTTCAGGGGGACGCACCGTTCTCTTTGATTATACAGAGCGGAATTCCTTAAATCACAACGCCCGCACAGAGCTTCTGCCGGAGGGCTGGATGGAGGAATATTCCAAAGATAAAAATCAGAAAATACAGGAGGAAAAAAGAAATGAACATGTTTAATCCTAAGAACAGAAAAATTATCACCGCCATCATCGCTATCGTATGCGTACTGGCTATGGTGATCCCATCCATCATTTCTATCTTATTATGAGACTGGGACCTGCGGCGCTGGAAGCCCTCAGGCAGGAAGTCACAGG
>JAGHUU010000122.1 GCA_018064695.1 Candidatus Blautia equi
CTGCAGAACCGGCAGAAAGTATTGCACCGCCACCTGTGAACCAGGCGACTGAAAATATGAATGTGCCGGAAATTGAATAAAACAAATTGAACAAAACAAATTGAACAAAACATATAAGACTGCTCTGGATTACCGGAGCAGTTTTTTTGTGTCATAGGAAGTTCCTATGACACAAAAAATTCCTCCGGGCGGGATGTGGCTGCCGCATATGGGAAAGCCCTCTTTGTTCAATGAAGAAGCAGGAAAGAAAGAGGGTAAATTTATTTTACAAAGTGAAGAATGTCATAATGTAGAATTGGACATGCGCAGAGATAAATAAGATATTTAAGAAATATTCAGTCTCGCGTGATGCTTTATTTGTAGTTGTTTAACGGGGTGATGAAATGAAAAAATGGGTCGTTATTACAGGTGCGATCTTTCTGGCAATCAGTGCTCTGATACTGAGCCTGGCACCTGATGTTTTTTCACTGATCATTATATGTGTAATGTGTCTGGTCATGACACTGGGCTATGTCTTTGGACTGCTTCCTGCTATGAACTTTACCATAGGCTTCAGAAATGCAGAAAAACAGATCCAGCAGATCATGGAAGTCAATACCTCCAGCCCATGGCTTGCTCTGCAGCAGATCCCGGAATTCTTTCAGCAGAAATCACTGGACGCGCTCTTTGCAGAATACAGCGAGAAGGTCAGCCGCCAGATGAAAAATAAGAAGGCTGCTTCCGATATTGAAGACATGATCAACGAGGAGAGCCTGGCACTTAGAAGCTGGCAGAGTGTGATCCTGCAGATCCCGGGAACCATGACAGCTTTTGGTATCCTCGGTACCTTCCTCGGTCTGATCCTTGGTATCACAGGAATCGCTTTCAGCTCTGTAGAAGCAGCTCTCAGCAGTATCACCCTTTTATTAAACGGTATTGAGGCTGCGTTCTACACATCCATTGCAGGTGTTATTTTCTCTATCACTTTTAATATCAGTTACCGAATGATCTGGAATACCATGGTGAGAGAACTTGGAGTATTCACAGAAAGCTTTCACAGATACATTATTCCTTACGAGGAAGAGCAGATCAAAGACAGAAGAGATCATCAGATGGAGCAGATCCTGGAATATCTGGAGCGTTCCCCATCCGGCGGATGCAACTTCTCCCCGGCCATGGCGCTGTTTCAGAATGAGAGCAGCAATGAGCAGAAGGTTATGTCTGAGATCTGGGAAGCACTTAAGAAAAAAGATTTTATCTTCTATATTCAGCCGCGCTGCAATCTGGAATCCGGAAAGCTGGTTGGCGGTGAGGCGCTCATGCGTATGAACCATGAAAAGATGGGAATTATTTCCCCGACTATTTTCCTTCCAATGCTTGAGAAGAACGGCTACATCGTAAAGATCGACCGTTACATCTGGGAAGAAGTGTGCAGAACCATTCGCGGCTGGATGGATCAGGGAATCCGCCCGGTGCCTGTGGCAGTGCATATCTCCAAGATGGATCTGCTTGTTATGAACGTATGCGACTTCTTTGAGGAGATGATCGGCAAGTATCAGATCCCACCGCAGTATCTGGAAATTGAGATCGATGAGATGGCATATTTACAGTGTGTGGAAGCAGTACATGAGGTGGAACACAGACTCCGCCAGCGCGGCTTCCGCGTAATTGTAAACGGCTTCAAGGGTGACCTGACCGACATGGATCTCATCAGCAATTTTGAAGCGGACGGCTGGAAGGTGGATATCCCTTACCTGCAGCAGGAGATGCATATGGAACACGAGGATATGGAAAAGCTCTTTGAGGAGGGCATGAAGAACCGCATCCAGATCGTGGCATCCGGTATTGAGAACATGCGTCAGATGAACATGCTGCGCAAGCTTGGCTGCCAGGAAGGCCAGGGATATTATCTGTACAAGCCTCTCAGTATTGAGGATTTTGAGAAGATGATGGAGCATTGATGAGGAATCGATGCAGAGGTGAAAGATGAAAAAAATCAGAAAGCCAAAGATGAAGCAGGAGATCTCCTACTGGGAATCCATGGTGGATCTTATGTCCGCACTGATCCTGGTGTTGCTGCTGGTTTTCATGCTGGTTATCTTATATCTGGTACGCCTTCCGGATAAGGATTACAAAGACTTCTACTCCGGAGAGTATGATACAGAGGCTGACGCCGCATACAGACCGGATGACGATCACGATTCCGATCATGACTTTGAGGAAAGACCTGAGGAGCATGAGGAGGATCACGAAGCCGGTGGCGGCGGTGGAGACGGCGAGGACGAGCCGGGACACGAGGAAGAAGATAAATACGAGTATGAGTATCCGGGCATCGTAGATGATGTTGATAAATGTGCGATCCATGTAACTTTAGTGGACGGCGAGACCGAGAAGACGATCCAGGTGAAGGGAATTGAATTCCAGCTTTTCCAGGGATCCTACCTGCAGGTACTGCAGACCTACTATCCGGAGCTGATTCAGTTCCAGAAGTATGAGACAGCTGCCGGTGGTACTTTTTATCTGCCGGAAAAAATCCCAATGGGTGCCTATCGTTTCCATGAGCTCAACGAGCCGGAGGGATATGATGCTGCGGATGACACAGCATTTCTTGTAGATCAGTCGCTGGACTGGCCGGAGCCGATGGAGATCACCATCACGCTGTACCCATCCAGAAATGTGATCCGCCTTCAGCTGCTGGATAGAGAGAGCAAACAGCCTGTAAGCGGCGCCGGTTTTGATATCATCGCAGAAGAAGATATTTATACACTGGACGGTACATTAAGATACGCAGAGCAGGAGATCGTGAGCATCTCATCACAGATGCAAACGGAACAGCGGAGAGTACCGAGCTGTATCTTGGCAATTATGAGATTATTCAGACAGAAGCACCGTTATATTATGTGCAGAATACAAAGCCATATGATGTAAAGCTCGGTAAGAAAAACGGCAAGAGTTCCTCACAG
>JAGHUU010000225.1 GCA_018064695.1 Candidatus Blautia equi
GAATACCGCGAAGAGCAGGGATCTTAAGAAGAAAACGGCGGAACATGTCGCGGCCTTTTTCAGTAAAGATAATATAGAGGATCACTAAGATCACAACTGCAAGGAGGATAAGGAAGAACACTGCGTAACGGCTGATGGCGTTGCCGGCTCTTAAAAGGCTGGCGGAGACACCGTTCATTTCCATACCCATCTGACGGAATACCTGCTGGAATACAGGAAGGACTTTAACAAGAAGCAGGATGATGACGATGCCCATCATGCCCAGCATGACAAGCGGGTAGGTGACTGCACTTCTGACTCTGGCTGCAAGCTCCAGCTCCTGCTCATATCGAACGGCAAGGCTCTGCAGTACCTCATCCAGACATCCTGTCTCCTCGCCGACTTCTATATAAGAAACGGCATCGGCAGGGAAAAGTCCTGTGTTGGTGAGAGCGGAGGATAAGCGGCCGGTCATTTCCATCTCGGAGAGGAGATTAGTGAGAAGCTCGCGGCTCTCGTCATCCGCACTGTCTTCTTTTAAAAGTTCGATGCCTTCCACAGCGGAGATACCGGAGTGAAGGATCATGCCAAGAGGCTCAAAGAAATTTAAGAGCTCCTGGTTGTCCAGCATTTTCTTTTTCTTCTGGATCCTGATATTTTTAAGATCTAATTTCATATTTGTTACTCCTTTTGGAATTCATCGGGTAAACTGAACTGTGTAGTTGTTTCCGTCACCGATGTACTGGTGAATGTCCTCAAAGTTGCTGCTGGTGGAATTGAAGGTAGGATCCATACGGGTCCAGTTCTTTCCGTCGAAGGCGATGGCCTGTTCGATCCAGCCGGTGGAACGGGTATAAACGTCTATCCATGCGTGCTTTACAGAGCCGCTGTAGCCGATCTGCAGCTTGCAGGGGATATCCCTGGAGCGAAGCATGCAGGTCATAAGTGCTGCGTAGTCAAAACAGATGCCGGTGCCGGTATGCAGGGTCTCATCAATATCAGGGAGATATCCGACCTCAACGGTCTCGGCTTTCTCCTCATCGTAGGTGATGTTCTCTGTTACATAGCGGTAGACTTCATCCAGAATGTCAAGCTCTGTAGCGTCCTCTGGGAGGAGAGTGATGGCAAGCTTTGATGCCTCGGACTCCTCTGTAAACGATACGTACTGATTTGGATACAGGAACGGATAGAAAATATTGTCCAGCGTGAGATCCACTGTTTCAAGATACAGGGCAGAATAGTTGCTGTCTGTGATCTGTTCATATGCTGTGATAAGATATTCACCTTCCCCGCCGGAGAACGGTATAACGGCATGCTCACCGGGAGAGATAAAATAAGAATAGGCGATACCAGACGGATCGGAAAGCTGCAGGTTGCACCGGGAGTCTTCGGAGGAAGAGCAGGCGATGAGGTAACCCTGTGACATATTGGACACATCCAGAAGAAGCGGCTCTGATCCCAGGTATTCTTTTCCATCGGCAGAGGGAACAAATACAGTGGGGGATTCAAAGACCGGCAGCTCTGTGGAAGAACCGGATGTGAGGATCTTCTGGCCGGAAGAGGAATCGGATCCGCACCCACCAAGCACCAGGGTCACCGCAGACAGCAATGCCGCCGCAAGGAAGCCATAACGCTTTTTCATAAGCTGAGCTCCTTTTCGATATTTATTTTCCGAATAGTATTATTCGGTTGATTTTTTACATATTCTTCTATATTATATCATAAGAGGCGGGAGATTAACAGAAATAATGCAAGAATTCTCAGAATATGCCGCGATCCGGATAACCGCCGTGTTATCTAAAATGCTGCGAAAGAATTCTGAAAATTTAGTGATTTTTTTGTGAAAAGGTTATTGACATTAGTGGAGCGGGGGAGTATATTTTAACTATCAAAGATAGATAAAGGCAAACCCGTTGAAAAGCGGGGACGCAAAGCCAAGGGTCTAAGGTTTATAACTATGACAGCCGGTTGCCACGTTGAGTTTCGTTTTTAATAACGTATATAAGAAATAATCTGATTCACACAGTGAATAGATTATATCAGGTGGTAACCGCTTACAGATCTTTCGTAAGTGGTTTTTTTATTTTTGATAAATGTACGTTTATAAAAAAGAAAGGATGTCGAATGTATGAAGAACGCAAATGTTAAAGAATTACTGAAAAGCAAGAAGATTCTCGGAAGCATCGCAGCTCTTGCAGTTACCGTTGTTGTTGGTGGAACCGCTATTTTCCAGAGCGTTACTACCGTTCCTGAGTTCCCACAGATCATGGAGCCTATCATGGAAATGAGCATTGAAGAAGACGAAGTTCCTCTTGCAGCTGCTCCAAAGGTAGAAACCAAAACCACTACCAAAAAAACCAGCAAAAACGTAAAACTTTCCGCTAAAGCTACCAAGACTTATACCAAACAGCTTCCTACCACAACCAAGAAATCTACAGCAAACAGCTCTACCAGCACTGCTACTATCAAAACTGAGACCACAACCGTAACCGCTACTACCGAGAAATACACCAAGAACTCCAACGTTAAGGTTGTTACTACCGAGGTTAAGACTACAGTTAAAACTACCACAACTGCTAAACCAAAGCCTACCCCAACTCCAGTTCCTAAGAAATACTACACTACCATCGAGAAGATGGCTCCAAAGATGGATGCACGTGTAACAAAAGCATGGAACACCTTCAAGTTCCAGATTCTCGTAGATCCAAGCGTTAAATACTCCGGATACTTCGATGCTAAGGGTCAGCTCATTACCTTAAATGCAAACCAGGTAACCAGCTTCCCAGACACCATTTACCATGAGTTAGGTCACTTCCTTGCATTCATCGCTGGAAACGTTGATACCAAGGCAGACTTCAAAGCAATCTACACAGCAGAAAAAGGCAAACTTACCGGTGTAAGTGCAGCATATGCTAAACAGAGCTCTTCCGAGTTCTTTGCAGAGTGTACCAGACTTTACGTTGTTGACAATGCTAACCTTAAGAAAACTTGTCCTAAGACTTACGCAGCAATCCAGAAAGCTCTTGACAGCGTAACTGATACCAGAATCAAACTTCTTCAGAAGACTTACGGTGCATATTGGAAATGATAATCATGTGAATTCATGATAGAAAAGAAGAACGAGAGGGGGCCGATGAAAATCGGCCCTCTTTTCTGTTTACTTACAGGTGGTTGGCGGTTATAATAGGAAGGTGCGTTTACAATTATGTTTTGAATGAAGGATGAGGTTATTTAAAATGGATTTCTTAAAGAAGATGTTTGCACCCGTTGATATGACCGACGGGCGTCCGTGGGAGAAGATCCTCCTCTTTACAGTGCCAATGCTGGTGGGAAATATTGCACAGCAGCTTTATAGTACTGTGGACAGTGTAGTAGTAGGAAAGTATGTAGGTGATAATGCGCTTGCTGCAGTAGGAAGTGCGGGACCGATCCTGAACCTTCTCATCGTGCTTTTTGTAGGTATCAGTATGGGTGCCAGCATTATGGTTTCCCAGTATTTCGGTGCCAGAGACCGCGAGTCTCTTTCTTTTACGATTGGAAACTGTATCACACTTACCGCAATTGCAGGTGCTTTTGTAATGATCGTGGGAACGCTTGTGGCTCGTCCTATGCTGGTGCTTCTGAATACGCCGGAAAGTATTCTTGATTGGTGTACCTCTTATCTGCAGATTCTGTTCCTTGGTGCACTTGGCTCCGCGTTTTATAATATTTTAAGCGGTATTCTTCGTGGCCTTGGTGATTCTATTTCTGCCCTTATCTATCTGGTAGTTGCCAGTGTGCTGAATATTATTCTGGACCTGGTATTTGTGGCTACCTTCCATATGGGTGTCAGCGGTGTAGCACTGGCTACCATTATTGCCCAGGCTATTTCCGCTTTTCTGTGCTTTATGAAGCTGATGCGTATGAAGAACCTGTTTGACATCAATAAGGGTTACATGAAGTGGAATAAGAATTATGCGAACAATATTATTCGACTTGGTGTGCCATCCGGTGTTACTCAGGCTATTATTTCCATGTCCATGATCATTGTGCAGTCCCTGACCAACAGCTTTGGTGAGCAGTTTATTGCGGCCAATGTTATTGTAATGCGTGTGGATGGATTTGCCATGCTGCCAAACTTCTCCTTTGGTGTGGCGCTTACCACTTATGCCGGTCAGAATATTGGTGCCGGCAATCTGGAGCGTGTAAAACAGGGGTCTAAACAGGGTACTTTGCTTGCGGTTGTTACCTCTGCATGTATCACCGGTCTGATCCTTCTCTTTGGTCATCATATTATGGGACTCTTTACGAATACAGAGGATCTTGTACAGCTCAGTATGCATATGATGCAGATCCTTGCAGCAGGTTATATTGCTATGGCTATCATGCAGACCTTATCCGGTGTCATGCGTGGTGCGGGCGATACCATGACCCCTATGTGGATCTCTATTTTCCAGACAGTTGTGCTTCGTATGCCGCTGGCATATGGTCTCTGCTATCTGACAAGATCTGCTGCGAACCCGATCGGAAATAAATATATGATCCAGGTATCCCTGCTTCTTACCTGGCTGATCACCATGTGTATTACTATTTTCTTCTATTCCCGTGGAAAATGGAAAAATATGGGTATCAACAGAAAGAAGGAAGCGTAAAGATTTAAAGTAAGGAATGTAAGAATGGAAGCAAAAGAAATTCTGACCAGATATAAGAACGGAGAGATCTCCATAGAGGAGGCGGAGCATTATTTCCGCCAGCAGCCTTTTGAGGAGATGGGAGATTATGCCAAGCTGGATACCCACAGGGAGGTTCGAAACGGATTTCCGGAGGTTATTTTCAGCAGCGGCAAGGCGGATGCTCATTTTTCCAATATTTTCCGCAGGCTTTATGAGCAGAATGGGGAGGTGCTGGCTACCAGAGCCACCTATCATCAGTATGAGCTTGTGAAGGATCTTTCTCCGGATGTGGTTTATGATGAGATCTCGCATATTGTGAAGATTGAAAAGAAAGATAAGGTGCATATTGGAAAGATTGCTGTCTGTACGGCGGGTACTGCGGATATTCCTGTTGCGGAGGAAGCGGCACAGACGGCGGAATATTTTGGAAGTAATGTAAGCAGGATCTTTGATGTGGGTGTCAGCGGCATTCACAGGCTGCTCTCCAGGCTGGATGTGATTCAGGATGCCAACTGTGTTGTTGCAGTGGCCGGTATGGAGGGAGCACTGGCCAGCGTAATTGGCGGGCTGGTGGATAAACCGGTGATCGCGGTGCCAACTTCTGTGGGTTATGGTGCAAGTATGGGCGGTATTTCCGCACTTCTCACCATGATCAATTCCTGTGCGAACGGGATCGCTGTGGTGAATATCGATAATGGATATGGGGCAGGATATATGGCTACCCAGATCAATCGTATGGGCTGTAGAAGAGACGAGTTGGATTTATTGTTAAGTAAGAAATAAGTGGAGGAATAGAATGGGAAAGACCCTTTATCTTGAGTGCGGCACGGGTATCAGTGGTGATATGAGTGTGGCAGCGCTTTTGGATCTTGGTGCTGATCAGGCGGTTCTTAAGAAGGCACTGGACAGCCTGAAGGTCAGTGGATTTGAGACGGTGATCAGCCGCGTGAAGAAATCCGGGCTGGATGTGTGTGATTTTAATGTGATTCTGGATACGGCGCATGAGAATCATGATCATGATATGGAGTATCTGCATGGAAAGGCAGAGCATGTACATGGAGATGCACAGATTGCTGAACATGTGCATGAGCATACACATGAACATACTCACGAACATAGCCATGAACATACTCACGAACATAGCCATGAGCACAGTCATGAACATGACC
>JAGHUU010000144.1 GCA_018064695.1 Candidatus Blautia equi
AGGATCATGGGAAGATACCTTACCGGAGCCATTGCGGTGCTCCTTTTCTTCTTCCGAAGCGGAACTGCTTTTTACCGCTTTGTGATGGAGAGCTATAAAGAGGGCGAGCTGATTGGCGAGCTCATTGAAAATACGGAATTTATCGGCTATACCCCAAATGAAAACTGGGGATTATGGTGCTTTAACGTATATCTGAATCAGAGGCATCTGGGCTTTGGACTTCTCATCGTCACCATGGCTCTCTGGATCTTTATGGACTGGCTGGAGGACGGCGATGCCCATACGGAAAAGGGAGCAGGCTGGATGGCAGACAGGCTTTATGCCCCGGAATCCTGGAAGAGCAAGGACCTTCCTGCGGCAGCAGTGGTGGGAGTCCTTCTGGGACTTACCTCCTTCTGGAACGGCGCGGCGGTGATTGGCGGCCTCCTGATTCTGGCAGGCTTTGCCCTGTTTTCGGATGGAAAAGTGGATTATGCAGTGATGGCAGGCATCACCATTATCCTCTCAGTTTTACAGTCCCGGTTCTTTATGACGGGCAGCGCTGTGGACTTCTCCCTGTACTGGGGATTTATTGCGGAGGACCGCTCCATCATGGGCGTTCTCTGGTTTGTGATCCAGCTCAGCGGTATCTACTATTTTGCAATGCTGGTGATCTCCGTGTATCTTAAGAGGATTCAGCGCTCAGCCATGACGGCATTCTTCCTGCCGTTTGTGTTTGCATTTACTGTTTCCCTGACACCGGATATCACGGTGAACCATAAATATATCATGATGAGCTACGCTTTTCTGGCTATGTTCTGGGCCTTCGCCTTTGTGGAGATCTGGAGACTGGGAAAGGGTATGCAGATCGTATCTGTGCTTGCAGCAGTCGCGCTGCTTGCCACGGGCATCTATGATTTTGTGATCATCATAAGAGACAATGATGTCTTCCACAGAGTGATCTTTGAGGAGGACAATGAGCTGACCGGATGGATCAGCGAAAACTTAAGCAGTCAGGAGCTGGTCCTGACTCCGGAATATTCCATCAATGAAGTGACTTTATCCGGCGTGATGATGTACTGCGGCTGGCCGTATTATGCCTGGTCCGCAGGATACGATACGGATATGCGCGCAAAGCTGGCGGAGGAGATCTACACCTCATCCGATGAGGCGCGGGTAAGTCAGCTGGTGGAGCAGGAGGGTATCACCTATATCCTCTATGAAACAGGAATGGAATATGAGGGACAGATCTGTCAGGAGGATACCATCCGCGCACTCTACGAGCCGGTATTTGAAACTTCTGATCAGTACTATCGTATCTATAAAGTCGATTGAATATTACGTGACGCAGCAAAATAAGGAGGCGGGAAGATGAAAGACTGGTTGTCTGAGATCCTGTGGGCGGCGGCCATTGTGGCGCTTTCGCTGATCCTTCGGGAAAATACGGGCGATTTCTGGTTCTGGTACCTGGCGGTAACCGCGCTGGGTCTGATCGCCATGCCTCTTTGCGGCAGATTGTTCAGGAATTTTGAGGACAGAGGCTGGATGTTTTCCAAGGTGCTGGGCACTGCGGGAATGGGATTTCTCACCTGGTGGCTGGTATCTGTGAAAGCACTTCCCTTTACGACACTGACCTGTTTTCTTGTATGCGGGGGCTGTCTTCTGATCTCTGCGGCTGTGTTCTGCCTGAAACCATCCGTGCGGGAGAATATAAAGAGCACCAATTACAGACTGGTTCTGGCGGAGGAGATGATCTTTCTTCTGGCCTTCCTTCTCTGGACCTACCTGGCAGGCTTCACCCCTGCCGCCCACGGCACAGAGAAATATATGGACTACGGCTTTATGGAGAGCATGATGAGAAGCACCGTCATGCCGCCAAGAGATTTCTGGTATTCCGAGGGACACCTGAACTATTACTACGGCGGACAGTACTTTGCTGTTTTTCTCACTAAGTTAGCGGGAAGAGAAGTAAAGGTTACTTATAATCTCATGCGATCCTTTGTGGCAGGACTGGCTTTTGTCCTCCCGTTTTCGCTTGTTTATCAGATGACTCTGGACTATCTGAAGCATAGCGGTGACAGTGATCTCAAAACCCTTCCGACCTTAAGCGGTCTTCTTGGAGGAACTGCGGTTTCCCTGACCGGAAACATGCACTATGTGGTATACGGCTTCCTGCTTCCCATCAAGGAGATGCTGCAGGGTGTTCCGTCCGGTGAACGGACAGGTTACTGGTTTCCGGATGCCACCAGATACATAGGCTATAACCCGGATGTGCCGGATAAGACCATCCACGAGTTCCCATCCTACTCTTTTGTATTGGGAGACCTCCATGCCCATGTGGTAAACATCATGTTTGTGCTCCTGCTCATAGGACTTCTGTACGCATACACGGTTCAGAAGAGAAGTGAGGAACGGGGCGCGCTCCATGGCGTCCGCCTTTACGTGCATGAGATCTTCAATCCACAGATCCTTGTGGTTTCAGTTCTTCTGGGCATGTTCCAGTGGACCAATTTCTGGGATTTTGTGATCTATTTTGTTGTCTGCGGAGGCACAGTCCTCTTTACCAATATCGTTATTTTTGATGGAAGGATAAGCAGAATTCTGCCGGTTACACTGGCCCAGGCCATTCTGGTGATGGGACTTTCCTATCTTGTGATCCTTCCGTTTACCCTGCAGTTTACCACCATGGTAAATGGCGTGGCTTTTGCAAAGCATCATTCTTTATGGTATCAGCTCCTGATCCTCTGGGGACTGCCCACAGTGTTGGTGACGGTCTTCATTGGCGTGGTCATTTATGAGAGCATTAAGAAAGCAGAAAAGAAGCGCCTTTCTGTGCTTATGGATGCGGCATCTTTTCCGGATCTTTTCACCGTGATCCTTGGACTCTGCGCCATGGGACTGGTGCTGATCCCGGAGCTTGTATATGTGCGGGATATCTATGAGGATGGAAATGCCAGAGCCAGTACCATGTTCAAGCTCACCTATCAGGCCTATATCCTCTTTGGCATTGCCATGGGATATCTGATCGGCAGGCTGATCATCAGCGCAAAATCTGTGATCCTTCTTGGTATCGTATCCATTGGGCTGGTTTGTCTGGTATTTACCACCGGCTATTTCCTGAACAGCGTGGAATCCTGGTTTGGAAATGTGACCAATCTGAATGGGTATGAGGGACTGGATGCCACAGCCTACATGGAATTTGAATTACCGGAGGATGTGAAGGCCATACGGTGGCTTCGGGAAGAGATCAAAGGTGCGCCTGTGGTTCTGGAGGCCAACGGCAACAGCTATGCGGATTATGATAACCGCGTGTCTGCCATGACAGGTCTGCCAACCGTCCTTGGCTGGTATGTACACGAGTGGCTCTGGAGAAACGAGACAGAGGACCTGAATGTAAAGAATTATGACATAGAGACCATCTACACTTCCGGGGATGAGGAGGAAGTCCGCGGGCTTCTTACGCAGTATGATGTATCCTACATCTTTGTGGGAAGTGTGGAGAAATATAAATACGGAGATCGCCTGCAGGAATCCCTGCTGAGATCACGGGGTACCGTGGTGTTTGAGGACGACGCCTACGGAACCTGTATTATTATGTTGGATTGATGGATGAGGATATAGATATAAAACAAGAAACGAGGTACAGACATGGGAAGAATCAACCGACTTTACAGAAGAATGGTGACCTACTATCAGGGAGAACCGCAGCAGGTCCAGCATTTTGCAAAGGTTTACAGCTTTGCAAAGCTGATCAGTGAGGAGGAGGGCATGGAGGAGCATGCCAGATACATTCTGGAAGCAGCTGCCCTGGTGCATGATATCGGAATCAAACCGGCCATGGAAAAATACGGAAAGAGCGACGGCAAGCTTCAGGAGCAGGAGGGCCCGGCTGAGGCTGAGAAGAGGCTTCAGGAGCTCGGTTTCCACAAAGACGTGGTGGAGAGAGTTTCCTATCTGGTAGGACATCATCACACTTATCAGGACATCGACGG
>JAGHUU010000205.1 GCA_018064695.1 Candidatus Blautia equi
CAGGAAGTACATAATTCCAAATAATACTACCATCCAGATAATCGTAAACCCAAGCCCTGCTGCTGGAGCTGCTGCTGTTGCGTCCATGTTAATTCCTCCTGTTTATCTTTTATTTCGTTCATTTTTAATAAACACTATGTTACATCATACAAGAAAATCGAGAAATCATCAAGTATTTTCTTTGCTTTAATGGTTAAAAGGACGTAATCATCATATATATATCTTCCGTCGACCGCTCTCGCTTAGGTCTTCATTCCATTACGGTCGGCGCTAAACGGAGGTCCCCCGGACCTCCAGCGCCCTCGATGTAGCGGTACCTCGCTACGCTCGCCCTCCGGGTAAGAGGCTGGGCACCTCTACGAGGCACCCACCCTCTAAGTACCGACACTGCGGATGTCTCCTACAGATATATATATGATGCTTACTGAATGTTGCATAGTATAGTGTCGCTATTTTTTTTAATGTAAGTATTCGAGATAAATACTAAAACCAATCTATGTTGTCATATACAGCGGGAGGGACATCATTAAGCTCTCAATCTTCTTAAATATGTCCGTTGATCAATCCCTGCTCATACCCTGCAAGTCTCATCTTTTTATATTCTGCAAATCTACCTTCATCAAGTGCCTGACGGATTTCGGTCATGAGGTTGTTGTAGTAGTAGAGGTTGTGGGGTACACAAAGTCGCATTCCCAGCATTTCGTTTGCTTTTAAAAGGTGGCGGATATAGGCGCGGCTGTAGGTGCGGCAGGCCGGGCATTGGCAGTCTTCCTGGATTGGGCGTGGGTCGAGTTCGAACTTGGCGTTCAGGAGGTTCTTTTTGCCCTCGTTTGTGTAAACGTGGCCGTGTCGTCCGTTACGGGATGGGTATACGCAGTCGAAGAAATCAACACCGCGTTCTACGCCCTCCAGAATATTAGCCGGAGTGCCAACTCCCATAAGATAAGTAGGCTTATTCTGCGGCAGATGCGGTACGACTTCATCCAGAATGCGGTACATCTCCTCATGCGTCTCACCAACCGCGAGACCGCCAACCGCATATCCATCCAGATCCATCTCGGAGATCACATCCGCATGATATTTACGAATATCCTCATAAACAGCACCCTGATTGATTCCAAAGAGCAGCTGCTCTTTATTAATCGTATCCGGCAGACTGTTAAGGCGAGCCATCTCATCCTTACATCTCTGAAGCCATCTGGTGGTACGATCCACAGACTTCTGCACATAATCCCTCTCAGCCACACTGCTTGGACACTCATCAAAAGCCATGGCAATGGTAGAACCAAGGTTAGACTGAATTCTCATACTCTCCTCAGGTCCCATAAAGATCTTGCGTCCATCCACATGAGAATTAAAATAAACGCCCTCTTCCTTGATCTTACGAAGCTTTGCAAGAGAGAACGCCTGGAATCCGCCGGAATCCGTAAGGATCGGCTTATCCCAGACCATAAACTTATGAAGTCCGCCCATAGCCTTCACCTTCTCATCGCCCGGGCGAACATGCAGATGATAAGTATTGGAGAGCTCCACCTGGGTTCCGATCTGCTGCAGATCCGTGGTGGAAACCGCTCCCTTAATAGCACCGATGGTACCGACGTTCATAAACACCGGTGTCTGTATGGTACCGTGGACCGTCTCAAACTGCGCACGCTTTGCACGGCCCTCTGTTTTCATCAATGTATATTTTGCCATAAAAATAACCTCACATGATCATATTAACAAGCCCTACAATCCTAACATGAATCCCATAAAATAGCAACTCCACAAAACAAGATTCCCTGCCCTGCCCATGTTGATATTCCCATGAAAGTACGCATTTCCATTGTTTTTGTCTATTGTAATTTACAAATAAATCGCTATAATATGGTTTTGTATGCTGTCCCATATAATAGGATAGAACTCACCCGACCCACGGGTCAGATATGATTTATATGTTTCTGCAGGAGGCAATATAAAGAACATGAGTACATATACATTAGGAATCGACATAGGTTCAACAACAGTAAAAACAGCCATTCTGGACGAACAGCAGAACCTTCTCTTTGCCGATTACAAAAGACACTTTGCCAACATTCAGGAGACCCTGGCCGACCTTCTCTCCGAGGCTTACGAAAAGCTCGGCGAATGCACCCTCTCTCCTGTCATCACCGGCTCCGGCGGCCTCACCCTGGCCAATCATCTGGAGATCCCTTTCGTACAGGAGGTCATTGCAGTATCCACATCCCTGGAAAAGCTGGCTCCTAAAACCGATGTAGCAATTGAGCTTGGCGGAGAAGACGCCAAAATCATCTATTTTGAAGGCGGAAACGTAGAACAGCGCATGAACGGAATCTGTGCCGGCGGCACCGGTTCCTTTATTGACCAGATGGCAGCCCTGCTCCAGAGCGATGCCTCCGGCCTCAATGAGTATGCCAAAAACTATAAAGCCCTTTATCCGATCGCAGCCCGCTGCGGCGTTTTTGCCAAAACCGATATTCAGCCCCTCATCAACGAGGGTGCAACAAAAGAAGACCTCTCCGCTTCAATTTTTCAGGCGGTAGTAAACCAGACCATCTCCGGCCTGGCCTGCGGTAAACCGATCCGCGGTCACGTGGCATTCCTTGGCGGTCCACTGCATTTCTTATCCGAGCTGAAAGCAGCCTTCATCCGCACCCTGAAGCTGGATGACGAGCACACCATAGTTCCGGAGAACTCACATCTCTTTGCAGCCATCGGCTCCGCGCTGAATTCTAAAAAAGATACCTTTGTGGAACTCACAACCCTGCGCGACCGACTCCGCAATCAGATCAAGATGGACTTTGAGGTAGCCCGCATGGAGCCTCTATTTGCCACAGAGGAAGCTTACGATTCCTTCCTGAACCGTCAGTCTTCCTATAAAGTAGCAAAGGGGGACCTCAAAACCTATTCCGGCAACTGTTATCTTGGTATCGACGCCGGATCCACCACCACCAAAACCGCACTTGTAGGAGAAGACGGCACACTCCTCTACTCTTTTTACAGCAACAATAACGGCAGCCCGTTAAAAACTGCCATCCGCTCTATTCAGGAGATCTACGATCTGCTCCCTTCCACCGCCCGCATCGCTTACGCATGCTCCACAGGTTACGGCGAGGCACTTATGAAAGCCGCCCTTCTTCTGGACGAAGGTGAAGTGGAGACCGTATCCCATTATTATGCCGCCGCATTCTTTGATCCGCAGGTAGACTGTATCATCGATATAGGCGGACAGGATATGAAATGCATTAAGATCCGCAACAAGACCGTAGACAGCGTGCAGTTAAATGAGGCCTGCTCCTCCGGCTGCGGTTCCTTTATTGAGACCTTCGCCAACTCCCTTGGCTATCGTGTGCAGGACTTTGCAAAAGAGGCGCTCTTTGCCAAGAATCCAATTGACCTTGGTACCAGATGTACCGTATTTATGAACTCCAAGGTAAAACAGGCACAGAAAGAAGGTGCCGGGGTATCTGATATCTCCGCCGGTCTGGCTTACTCTGTCATCAAAAATGCGCTGTACAAGGTCATCAAAGTCTCCGATGCCACCGAGCTTGGCCGCCACATTGTAGTGCAGGGCGGAACCTTCTACAACGACGCCGTGCTTCGAAGCTTTGAGAAGATCGCCGACTGCGAAGCCATTCGTCCGGATATTGCCGGTATCATGGGTGCCTTCGGCGCAGCTCTCATCGCCAGAGAACGCCACGAAGAGGGCAAGGAAACCACCATGCTCTCTATCGATGAGATCAACAGTCTTGAGTACACCACCACCATGGCGCACTGCCATGGCTGTACCAACAACTGCCGTCTTACCGTAAACAACTTCTCCGGCGGCCGCCGTTTCATCAGCGGAAACCGCTGCGAGCGCGGTCTTGGCAAGCAGAAAAACAAAGACAATATTCCAAACCTTTACGAATATAAGTATGAGCGCGTGTTCGGCTACATCCCGCTTCCGCCTGAGAAGGCGCCAAGGGGAAAAGTTGGTCTTCCCCGTGTTCTCAACATGTATGAAAACTATCCGTTCTGGTTCACCTTCTTCACAGAGCTCGGCTATGAGGTAGTCCTCTCCCCAACCTCCACCAGAAAGATCTACGAGATGGGTATCGAGTCCATCCCAAGTGAATCCGAATGCTATCCGGCTAAGCTGGCCCACGGTCACGTAAGCTGGCTGCTGAAAAAGGGCATCAAGTTCATCTTCTACCCATGTATCCCATACGAGCGTGAGGAGTACAAGGACACCCAGAACCATTACAACTGTCCGATCGTCACCTCCTATCCGGAGAATATCAAAAACAACGTGGATGAGCTGAAGGATCCGGAGATCGATTTCCGCAATCCGTTTATGGCCTTCACAAGCGAGGCCATTCTGACCTCCCGCCTGGTGACCGTATTTAAGGATATCCCTGAAAACGAGATCATCAACGCTGCCCACAAGGCATGGGTGGAGCTCTCCAATGTCCGCGAGGATGTGCGCCGCAAGGGCGAGGAAACACTGAAATATCTGGAAAAGACCGGAAGACGAGGCATTGTGCTGGCCGGTCGTCCATACCATATTGACCCGGAGATCCACCACGGTATCCCGGATCTTATCAACAGCTATGGTCTGGCAGTTCTCACCGAGGACTCCATCTCCCATCTGGAGACTGTGGACCGTCCGATCCGTGTCAATGACCAGTGGATGTATCACTCCCGCCTCTATGCAGCGGCATGTTTTGTGCGCACCAGAGACGACCTGGATCTGATCCAGCTGAACTCCTTCGGCTGTGGTCTGGATGCGGTAACTACCGATCAGGTATATGAGATTCTGGACGGCAGCGGTAAGATCTACACCTGCCTGAAGATCGATGAGGTAAACAACCTGGGCGCTGCAAGGATCCGAATCCGCTCCCTGCTGGCGGCTATCCGTGTAAAGGAAAAAGAGAATCAGAAACGTGTCATTGTCCCTGCCTCCTTCCCTCGTGTTTCCTTCACAAAGGAGATGCGAAAGGAATATACCATTCTCTGCCCTGAGCTCTCTCCTTTCCACTTTGATCTGCTGGAACCGATGATGGAGATGAACGGCTATCATATGGTAGTCATCCGTGAGGGCGAGGGAGCTAAAAGCGCTATCGATACCGGACTGAAATATGTAAATAATGATGCATGCTATCCTTCCCTGCTGGTTATTGGACAGATCATGGAGGAGCTGCTCTCCGGCAAGTATGATCTCAACAAGACAGCTGTTCTTATGACACAGACCGGAGGCGGCTGCCGTGCATCAAACTATATTGCGTTTATCCGCCGTGCGCTTAAGAAAGCAGGTATGGAACAGATTCCCGTTATTTCCCTGAACCTGAACGGTATGGAGAAGAATCCGGGCTTCAAGCTTACCATTCCGCTGATGAAGAAGATTCTTTACATTGCTGTGTTTGGTGACCTGCTGATGAAGATGATCTACCGTATGCGGCCATATGAGAAAGAAAAAGGCATGGTAAACCGCATGCATGAGGAATGGAAGAAAAAGCTCCTTGATTTCCTGACCCAGTCAAGTCCTAAGCACTCCCAGTTCAGAAAGCTCTGGCATGAGATGGTGGAGGCTTTCGATAATATTCCTATCACGAATGAGAGAAAGCCACGCGTTGGTATTGTAGGCGAGATTCTTGTGAAGTTTGCGCCTGCTGCCAATAATCATCTGGCTGAGCTTCTGGAGGCAGAAGGTGCCGAGGCTGTATGTCCGGATCTGGTGTATTTCCTGCAGTACAGTTTTTATAATCAGAATTTCTAGGTGGATAATCTTGGATTTAAGAGAAAGACTTCTGCTATTGGAAATATTGGTATTAAGTTTATTGACTGGATCAGAAAAGAGGCCAATGATGCCCTCAGCGCCAGCCG
>JAGHUU010000294.1 GCA_018064695.1 Candidatus Blautia equi
AGAGCTGGATGAGCACAAACAGGAAGAGGCGGAGAAGACCAGAGAACTGGAGCAGATCCGTGTAGAGGAGGCAGAGCTTACCCAGAAGGAAGGCTTTGCCGGTGAAAATATCAGCCGTATCCTTTCCGAAACAGAAGCCCTTGAGACTGAGAAGGAGGAGATCCTTGAGATCTTAAGCGGCAGCGAGAAGGACCGCGAGGAGAAGGAAAAAGGTATTGCATCCCTTAAGGAAGCTGTGAAGGATTACACGAACCGCGATGAGGAATCCCGCGCACAGATGGAAACCTATCGTGCAGAGCGTGATACCAAAAACACCGAGTATCGTGCCATCTTTAATAAGAGAGATGAGCTCTCAAAGGAGATCAGCACCCTGGATAAGGAGAGCTATCGTCTCCACACCCAGATGGAAAAGATCGAGGAAAAGAGAGAGGACAGCATCTCCTACATGTGGGAGGAGTACGAGGTTACTCCAAACAATGCCATCAAGTATAAAAAAGAAGACATCGGCAGCCAGAGCGCTCTGAAGCGTGAGATCAACCAGCTGAAGGAACAGATCAGAAACCTTGGCCATGTCAATGTCAATGCAATTGAGGACTACAAAAACGTTCTGGAGCGTCACACCTTCCTCTCTGCCCAGCATGAGGATCTTGTGAAGGCGGAGGAATCTCTGGTAGGCATCATCGCAGAGCTGGATGAAGGCATGCGCAAACAGTTTACCGAGAAATTCAAATCCATTCAGGTGGAATTTGACAAAGCCTTCCGCGAGCTCTTTGGCGGAGGAAAGGGAACCCTGGAGCTGGACGAGGAGACAGATATTCTGGAAGCCGGCGTCCGCATTATCTCCCAGCCGCCGGGAAAGAAACTGCAGAACATGATGCAGCTCTCCGGTGGAGAGAAGGCCCTCACAGCCATTGCCCTGCTCTTTGCCATTCAGAATCTGAAACCGTCCCCGTTCTGTCTGCTGGATGAGATCGAGGCGGCGTTAGATGATTCCAACGTAGGACGTTTTGCAGGATATTTACAGAAACTGACACAGAATACACAGTTTATCATCATCACACACAGACGAGGCACCATGAGCGCCGCAGACCGTCTGTACGGTATCACCATGCAGGAGAAGGGTGTATCCACCCTTGTATCGGTGGACCTTGTGGAAAATCAGCTGACGAAATAAGGAGGTAAATGAAAATGGCAGAAGAAAAAAAGGGATTTTTTAAACGACTGGTCAGCGGCCTTGCCAAGACCCGTGACAATATCGTATCCGGCTTTGATTCCATTTTCAGCGGATATTCCAGTATCGACGACGATTTTTATGAGGAACTGGAAGAGATCCTGATCATGGGAGATATCGGCATCAACGCCACCACCGCTATCCTTGACAACTTAAAAGAGCAGGTGGAGGCGAAACACATCCGTGATCCTAAAGAGTGCAAACAGCTGCTCATCGACAGCATCAAACAGCAGATGTATGTGGACAGCACAGAATATGAGTTTGAGAACCGCAAATCCGTAGTCCTTGTCATAGGTGTCAACGGTGTTGGTAAGACCACCTCCGTAGGCAAGCTTGCAGGCAAGCTGAAGGATCAGGGAAAGAAGGTCATTCTTGCGGCAGCAGATACCTTCCGTGCAGCAGCCGGAGAACAGCTCACCGAGTGGGCACACCGCGCAGGAGTGGAGATAATCGGTGGCCAGAACGGTGCCGACCCTGCATCCGTAGTATACGATGCAGTAGCATCCGCCCGCGCTAAAAATGCCGACGTTCTTCTCTGTGACACCGCAGGAAGACTGCATAACAAAAAGAACCTCATGGAGGAGCTCAGAAAGATCTACCGCATTCTTGAAAAAGAGTATTCCGATGCTTATCTGGAAACACTGGTAGTTCTGGATGGAACCACCGGTCAGAATGCTCTGGCTCAGGCAAAACAGTTTGCCGAGGTGGCAAATGTGACGGGTATCATCCTCACCAAGCTTGACGGAACCGCAAAGGGCGGTATTGCAGTGGCAATTCAGTCCGAGCTGGATATCCCGGTTAAGTACATTGGCGTTGGCGAGAGCATTGACGACCTGCAGAAGTTTGATGCAGACGCATTTGTGGATGCGCTGTTTGATATCAAAGAAGATTAAATTATACTGACAATATGCTCTCAACAGAAAGTGTGAGAGCGAACGAGGAGAGAATATTATTATGCTGACACTTCAGAAATTTGAAGAAGCCACGGAGATCGTAAAAAAGATCACCCAGGAAACAAAGCTCATCAAGAGCAGTTATTTTTCTGATCTGACCGGAAATAAGGTCTACTTAAAACCGGAGAATATGCAGCGCACCGGCGCTTACAAGGTGCGAGGCGCATATTATAAGATCAGTACCCTTTCCGACGAAGAGCGCGAGAGAGGTCTCATCGCCGCATCCGCAGGAAACCATGCCCAGGGCGTGGCTTACGCTGCACATAAATTCGGCGCAAAAGCTGTGATCGTTATGCCAACCACCACACCACTGATCAAAGTGGAGCGCACCAAGAGCTACGGCGCAGAGGTGATCCTTCATGGAGACACCTATGACCAGAGCTGCGAATACGCACTGAAGCTTGCAGAGGAGCATGGCTATACCTTTATTCATCCGTTCAATGACCTTGCAGTGGCAACCGGACAGGGAACCATCGCCATGGAGATCGTACAGGAGCTTCCGTTAGTTGATTACATTCTGGTTCCTGTAGGAGGAGGCGGACTTGCAGCAGGTGTGGCAACTATGGCAAAGCTGCTGAACCCGCATATCCATGTGATCGGTGTTGAGCCGGGCGGGGCTGCCTGCCTTAAGGAATCCCTTGCAAGAGGAGAGGTAGTGACCCTTCCTGATGTAAACACCATCGCAGACGGTACCGCTGTTATGACTCCGGGAGACAAGCTCTTCCCATATCTGCAGCAGAACCTGGATGAGATCATTACCGTTGAAGATGACGAGCTCATTGTAGCCTTCCTTGATATGGTTGAAAATCATAAGATGATCGTTGAGAACTCCGGACTTCTTACTGTAGCTGCATTAAGACATCTGGATCTGAAAGATAAAAAGATCGTATCTGTCCTTAGCGGCGGAAACATGGATGTGATCACCATGTCCTCCGTAGTACAGCATGGTCTGATCCAGAGAAACCGTATCTTCTCCGTATCCGTTCTGATTCCTGACCGTCCGGGCGAGCTGGTTCGTGTGGCAAGCATCATCGCTGAAAATCAGGGAAATGTCATCAAGCTGGATCATAACCAGTTTGTAAGCACCAACAGAAACGCAGCAGTGGAGCTTAAGATCACTCTGGAGGCCTTTGGAACCGAGCACAAGAGAGCCATTGTACAGGCCCTTGAGGACGAAGGCTGCCGTCCAAGAGTTATCAGAACAAGTTTATAAAAAACATGCAGGGTGTCAAGAAAAAATACTTGACACCCTTTCTGATTTACGTTATTATACCAAAGGTGATTACGGATGGAGAAAATTCTTGAGAGAACTCTGCTCTACGATTTCTATGGCGAACTGCTTACCGAGAGACAGAGACAGGTATATGAAGAGGTAGTCCTTGAGGATCTGTCCCTCAGCGAGGTGGCAGCTGACCTTGAGATCAGCCGACAGGGCGTACATGACATGATCAGAAGATGCGACAAAGCCCTGGAGGAATACGAGGCAAAGCTTCATCTGGTTCACAGATTTCTTACAATTCGAGGACAGGTACAGAAGATCCAGAACCTGTCAGAAAAAATTGGTGCAGGAGAGATAAAAGAACTCTCCAGGCAGATTTTAGAGGAGTTATAATAAATGGCATTTGAAAGCTTGACAGATAAATTACAGAATGTCTTTAAAAAGCTCAGAGGCAAAGGCCGTCTGACTGAGGAAGATGTCAAGATAGCTTTAAAAGAAGTAAAAATGGCTCTTCTTGAAGCAGACGTTAACTTTAAAGTAGTCAAACAGTTTACCAAATCCGTGCAGGAGCGCGCCGTTGGTGCTGATGTCATGAACGGTCTGAATCCTGGCCAGATGGTTATCAAGATCGTTAACGAGGAACTGGTTTCCCTCATGGGAAGCGAGACCACCGAGCTTCCAATAAAGCCGGGCAACGACATCACAGTCATCATGATGGCAGGCCTTCAGGGTGCAGGTAAAACTACCACAGTAGCCAAGCTTGCCGGACAGTTAAAGTCCAAAGGCAAGAAACCGCTTCTGGTAGCCTGTGACGTATAC
>JAGHUU010000135.1 GCA_018064695.1 Candidatus Blautia equi
AACCAAAGCACCAACCGCAACACCGAAGCCAACGGCTACCCCAACCAAGACTCCAACCCCAACACCTACACCAAGACCGACCAGCTATAAGTTTAAGATCGATCCTTCTACTATCTATGTGGGTGAGAACTTTGCGGAAGGCCAGTTTGTTCTGACAGGTGTTTATGCAGATGGAACAGAGAAAGTGATGACAGGTGTTACCATTGATTTCACACCACAGAGCACACCAGGAACCTATCCATACACCGTTTATCTGAACGGAAGCAAACTGACAGAGCGCACCATTCAGGTAATTGAGAAACCGGTAAGTGAAAACAATCTGAGCTCCTTCAGCGTAAGCGGCTTCCCAAGCCGTGTAGCAGTGGGCGAACAGCTGGATCTCAGCACCGTAGTGGTGACCGGAACCAGAAAAGACGGCACAAATGAGACCCTGACCAACTGGACCACCGACTTCAAACCACAGACTGCAGTTGGAACCTGCAAAGTCATCGTTACCTGTGAGAACCTGAGCAAGTCCTTCCAGGTAGAGGTAGTGGCAAACACCAGCGCAGCAGTGATCTCCGGCCTTGAAGCTTCCTGTACACTCACAGCAATCGATGCAGCAAGTGAAGTAAACAAAGACAACGTGACTGTATACGAAGTATATGCGGACGGCAGCAAGGCGATCTGCAAAGATTACACTGTAAGCTCCGTATATAACACAGGCACAAACCTGTTCACTTTCACCGTATTAAGAAACGGAACAAAGATCTCCACCACCTTCGATGTTCCGAAAAAGACTGATCCAAAACCTGTAGTGACCGGAATTACAGCTACCTATCCAAAGACCAGCGTAGAACCGGATGAGCAGATCGATACAAAGGCAGTCACCGTCTACGATATTCTGGAGGATGGCTCCAGAGTTGAGACTACCGCAACCACTGTAAAACTCAGTGTAAACGATGTGGACGGCTACCGTGTTCTGACCGTAACCTCCGACCACGGAGACTGCACACTGAAGATCAAGATCAACATGCCGGCTGAGGAAGAACCTGCAGTGACCTACTCCTTCAAGATGGATCCATCCACCGTATATGTAGGCGAGAACCTGGCGGCAGGACAGCTCACCGTAACGGAGAAGGAGACCGGAAAGGCAGTTACAGATTTCACCACCAACTTCACTCCACAGAGTGCACCGGGAACCTTCACCCTGCAGATCATCCGAAACGGAAAAGTGATCGGCAGCAGAGAGATCACGATCCTGGCGAAACCAACCGGCGCAACCCTTACTTCTCTTACTGTAGATCCGCTTATCACCTCCACACTTCTTGGAGACACGCTGACCAAAGAGAACTTTAAGGTAACCGGTACCTACAGCGACGATTCCGTAAAAGTGCTGACCGATTATAACTTCAAGTTCACACCGGCTTCCGCACACGGCGAGATGGCTACTGTAGAGATCACTGTGGACAGACTTGGCAAGACCCTTAAGATCCCGGCTTATGACGGAAATAAAGTAAAACAGATCACCAATATTTCTGTAGAGAGCATCAAAGTGGGAGAGGAGCTTCCAAAGGAAAAAGTTACCCTCACCGTTAAGAAATACGACGGTACCACCGCAGTAACTTCCAACTGGACCTGCGATTTCACACCAAAGGATACCCCGGGTACTTATCAGGCAACCTTCACCGTAGAAGAAGCTAAAACCAACTGCAATGTCATTGTTCAGTAAGATGCAGAACAGACCATAAATTAAAGCGCACAGCCTGTACGAAAAAACAGGCTGTGCGCTTTTGTATGCAATGAAATCTGCATAAATATAACAACCCATTACCGTGGAATTTTACTCTTGAATTTTTGGCTTTTCGGTGATAGAATTGCTATGATTTTTTGAAAATCAGTATAATATAGGAAGAGAATGCTTTTTCGGTTCATATCCTGAAAAAATCATCCTGTATCTATGCTTCTGTTGTTTTTGAAAGCTACTCACAGAGAGGAATATTTATGAAGCAGTTGCCAACCAGAGCGGAGATCGTCGAGACTCTTTTAAAGAGCTACAAGAGATATTACAATATCACATTATCGGAAGAAGAGCCGCTGGTGGCCAGATGTGAATATTTTGAACACAGTGAGAAATACGTGCTTCACAGAAAAGCAGAGCTGTGGTCCGCGGACAATGAGGAGTTCCTCTACCTGTTCCAGGTTCCGCACCTGACTGCAGAGATCTTCGAAAAATGCAGGACCTTTGCATATGAGGATGGCATGCCCCGCCTGAATATCGGACCGGGACATATGGCATCCGCCATCACTGTAGTGGTGGTATGTGATACCTGCGATGCGGAGGCGGAGACCGCAGTGAAAAAGACCCGCATTCACAAAAGTTTTCATTTTTCATTACATGGCTGGATGAACGTGCTGACGACCTGTGTGGCTGCTGAAAACGGCCGCATGGCTGCCAATTACGCGGGCAGAAGTGTAATGAAAGTTATGAAAAAAGTACTATATTCATAAACTATGAAGGGAGAAAAAGAAAGATGAATTCATTAGTACTGTTAATCATCTGTATCGCAGTTCTTGTAGCTGGATACATCTGCTACGGCGGATGGCTCTGCAAGCAGTGGGGTGTAGGTGAAAACAAAGAGGCAACTCCGGCTCATACTCTTGAAGACGGCGTTGACTACGTTCCTGCAAAAGCACCTGTCCTGATGGGACACCATTTCTCATCTATCGCTGGTGCAGGTCCTATTACCGGACCAATCGGCGCAGCTATGTTCGGCTGGCTGCCTGTAACTCTCTGGATCCTCGTTGGAGGTATTTTCTTTGGTGGTGTTCATGACTTTGGTGCACTCTTCGCATCCATCCGTCATAAAGGACAGTCCATCGGTGAGGTTATCTCCGCAAACATGAGCCGTCGTGCTAAGAGACTTTTCATTATCTTCTCTTATCTGACTCTGATCCTTGTAGTAGCTGCATTCGCTTCTATCGTAGCTGGTACCTTCGGTGCTACTATTGGCGAGGATGGCGCAATTGATAAAGTTGCTTCCGCTTCCAACGCTTCCGTAGCTATGGTATCCATCCTGTTCATCGTTATCGCTATTGCATTCGGTTTCCTTGTATACCGTCGTAATGCTCCAATGGGCATCGCTTCTGTACTTGGTGTAGCTGCAATCGTGATCTGTATGGTAGTTGGTATGAAATGGCATCCAGTATACCTTACCACCAACACCTGGATGTGGATCGTAGGTCTTTACATTGCAATCGCATCTGTAACTCCTGTATGGATCCTTCTTCAGCCACGTGACTACCTGAGCTCCTTCCTGCTTTATGCTATGCTTGCAGTTGCTCTTGTAGGTGTTGTTATTTCCCACGCTACTCTTGGCGGAGCTGATGGTCTTCCAATGATCACCGGTTTTGCTGTAGATAACGGAAACGGTATCCAGTACATGTTCCCTGTACTGTTCACAACCGTAGCTTGTGGTGCTATCTCCGGTTTCCATTCTCTGGTTTCCTCCGGTACCACCTCTAAACAGCTTGACAAAGAGACCGACGCTAAGCCAATCGCTTACGGCGGTATGCTTCTTGAGTGTGTACTTGCAGTTATCACTGTATGTGCAATCAACTTCGCTTACAAAAACGGCATCACTGCTGGTGCAACCGCAATCTTCGGCGGCGGTATCTCCCTGATGTACAAAGATATGTTCGGCGAGGGTGTTTCCAACATCCTTCGTACCCTTCTTATCCTTACCTACTCTGCATTCTGTCTGACCTCTCTGGATACTGCAACCCGTCTTGCACGTTTCATGTTCCAGGAGTTCTGGCTTGAGCCAGGACAGACTCCTAAGGATGTAAAAGAGGGATGGAAGAAAGTTATGGTTAACCCATACGTTGCTACCATCATCACTGTTGTTCTTGGTGTTCTTCTTGGTCTCAACGGCTATGGCAAGATCTGGGGTCTGTTCGGAGCTGCTAACCAGCTGCTTGCAGGTATCGGTCTTCTTGCTGTTGCTACCTGGCTTGGAAACATCGGAAGAAACAACAAGATGTTCCTTGCTCCTATGGCATTCATGATCGTTGTTACCATCGCTTCCCTTGCTATGACAGTTAAGAACCAGATCGGAATCATCTCCGCTGGTACTGCTGACTGGGGTAACTGGGCACAGTCCATCCTTGGCGTGCTTCTGATCCTCCTTGCAGTTGTTCTTGTTATTGAGGGTGTTCAGACTCTTTCTAAAAAGAAAAACTAATTGAGCTAAGCTGAAGCTTAAAGGCAGATACACCTAATCGTGTATCTGCCTTTTTTACTGATTAAAAACGGGTGCCCATATGGATATGAAATGAAACTTGACACTCCTTCAGATTCTACGTAAAATTAAGATAATTGCATACAATTTATCAGTAAGAAAGGAGAAAACCATGAACGAGGTTTATGAGTTTTTAAAGAAATGCGGCACCTATTATCTGGCAACTGTGGATGGAGATCAGCCGCATGTACGTCCATTCGGAACCATCGATCTCTTTGAGGGCAAGCTGTATTTCCAGACAGGTAAAGTGAAACCGGTTTCCGCTCAGATCCATGCAAACTGCAAGGTTGAGATCAGCGGTATGGCTGGGGGCAAATGGATCCGCGTAATGGCTGAGGCCGTAGCAGATGATAACATTGCAGCACAGGAGCATATGCTGGAGGCTTATCCATCTCTGAAAGCAATGTACACACCGGGAGACGGCAACACAGAGGTATTCTATCTGCAGAACGTAGTAGCGCAGATCTGCTCCTTTACCGAGCCGGCTAAAGAGATCCGCTTCTGATGAAATGCCGGGACTATCCGGCAGATTGAAAAAAATAAAAAAAGAAACAACAGTTACAAACAGGAAATGCGAATATCAGATTTACGATAACGATTACAGGAGGAAAAAACTCATGAGTGATCCGAAATACGATGCGCTGAAGCTGGAGAATCAGATCTGTTTCCCACTCTATGCGTGTTCAAAGGAGATCATTAGGAGGTATAAGCCATATCTGGATGAAATTGATCTGACCTATACGCAGTACATTGCCATGATGGTTTTATGGGAGAAAAAGAGTCAGAGCGTGAAAGAACTGGGAAACTGCTTATACCTGGATTCCGGCACACTGACACCGGTCCTTAAAAAACTGGAGGGCAAAGGATACATTAACAGAAAACGTTCCGAGCAGGATGAGAGAAGTCTCATTGTGACCATCACAGAGAAGGGAGAAGCCTTAAAGGAGCAGGCCCTGGATATTCCATCCAAGATGGGAAAATGCGTGGCTATGAGCTCTGAGGAGGCAATGACCCTCTACAGACTGCTGTACAAGGTTCTGAATTCCCTTGGAGAGGAATGAGGTGTAAGATGCTTTTAGAGACCATGTATTTTGAGGTGGAGAGTATCGATGGGGATTATGCACATCTTCGAAGAACCGATGCTCCATCCGACGAGCTGAAGCTGGTGGCCAGAGCGCTGCTCCCTATGGAGATCCGCGAGGGCAGCAAGCTGAAATACGAATTTTTACAGTATGAGCTGGTAGATTAAGAACCAAACCAAAAACGGAGAGATGCTGACGCATCTCTCCGTTTCCGGTTTTAGAGTAAGTAGTGTTATTGGACAGAATCTGTTTTTGGGGAATCAGATTCAAAAGGGCTTATAAAATCTTTTTTATAAAATCTTCTTATGCGAAGATGGAGAACAGGAGCTGGATCAGGAAGTGACGTTTTGGTCTTCTGCTTTCCTGCTCGCAGTATGCAAGTCTCTCAGCCTTCTCCCAGGAAGGGGTCTCAGTAGAATATCTGTAGGTTGCGTATGGTTCTGCTCCGAATGTCATCATGGTTAATTCCTCCTTATATTAGAAAACTGCTCTGCAGTTGCTTTGTTCTTATGTACACATTCTAACATAACAGAAAAAGAATGCTATAGACCGCATATCTAAAAAATCCGTGCAATATATGTGCTGAGAGTACAAATGAATGATTGTATAAAAGACAAAACAGAGTATAATAGAATATAGTTATATACTGAATGTACATTGCCTGCGGACATATGTAATCGACATAAGGATGGAGGAGAAAGCATGGGACTTACAATAGAGGATATGCTCACCATTTCCAGGGAGAGACATGAGATGGAGATGGCGGGAGGAAAGAACGGATGGTCAAATTCCATCAACTGGATATTGCAGGTGGAGGATATCACCATTCTGAACAACTTTAAGGGAAAGGAACTGGCGGTCACCACCGGCCTTGGCTTTGGCAGCGAGGAGCGCCTGATGGAGCTGGCAGAAAAGCTGGTGGAGCATCACGCTTCCGGCCTGGTCATCAACACAGGAAAATATATCCTGACCTTACCGGAGCCTCTGGTGGCTTACTGTGATACCAACGACCTGCCGCTGCTCACCGTGCCCTGGCAGACAGATATCCTGGAGATGATCAAAGACTTAAGCGTCAATATCTTTCTCCAGAATGCAGCGGATGAGCAGATCTCCAATGCGCTGATTCATGCAATTGAGGAGCCGGAGGCCATGGATCTATATAGAAAGGACCTTCTGCCCTACTTTGATATAGACGACAGCTTTCAGATCGCCCTCATCTCCACGGGGGACCTGGATGTGATGGATACGGTGGAGAGGCGAAGGCTGGCCTACCAGATGCATATTTATCTGGAAAACATTACCCATAACGGCAGCTTCTTCTATTATGATTCCAGCTTTGTTCTGGTCATCAATGCCCTGAAGGAAAAGCAGGTGCGGGAGATCATAGACGGCTTTGCTGCGAGGGTGAAGAGAAAGCTGAAGGATCGGAAGCTCTACGTGGGTGTAGGCAGCAAGATCCTGGATGTCAGCAGCCTGCATGTGGCTTATCAGAGGGCAAAAGCGGCTCTCAGGATGGCCATGAAGAGGGAGGAGAACCTGCTCTACTTTGACGATATGGGGCTCTACCGGCTGCTCTACACACTGCCGGATCAGAAGCTCTTAGAGGAGATGGGACCGGATCTCATCCGTCCCCTCATCAACTATGATCTGAAGCATAATACCAATTATGTGGAGACACTGGAGGCTTATCTGAAGTATAATGGCAGTATACAGGCAGTGGCGGAGGAGCTTTATACCCACAGAAACACGGTGATCTACAGGGTGAACAACATCAAAAAGCTGCTGGACTGCCAGCTGGAGAGCGCGGAGGAACGGATGCGCTACCGGATCGCCTGCATGATCGCGGAAATGTGATGGCAGGCTGCTGGCTTTGATGGAAGGAAATACAGGAGGAAAGAGGATATGGGAATCGTAGTAATTGGTTCAGTTTTTGTGGATATCAAGGGATATCCGCTGGATATTTATATTCCCGCGGGAAGAAATACGGGAAAGATCGAACAGGTCCACGGCGGCGTGTGCAGAAACGTGGTGGAGGATATCGCCAATGTGGAGCTTCGGCCTACCTTTGTGAGTCTTGTGGATGACAGCGGTGTTGGAAAAGACGTTATTGAGAAGCTGAAAAATCACAAGGTGAATACGGATTATATGCGCGTGGTGCCCGATGGAATGGGAACCTGGCTGGCTGTTTTTGACAACAGCGGCGATGTGGTGGCCTCCATCTCCAAACGCCCGGATCTTATGCCTATCGCAGATATCCTGGATGAACACGGGGATGAGATCTTCCGGGATGCGGACAGCATCGTGGTGGAATTCGACATGGATAAAGAGATCTTAAAGAGGGTCTTCTCCTATGCGGAAAAATATCATCTGGGTGTCTACGCGGTGATCTCCAATATGAGTATCGCTGTGGAACGCCGGAATCTGCTTCAGAAGACAGAGTGCTTTGTGTGCAACAAGCAGGAGGCAGGCATCCTGTTTCTGGAGGACTACGAGGAACTGTCACCGGAGGAGATGGCTGATGTTCTGGAAAAGAAGATCTCCCTGGCAGGCATCCCGCAGATGGTAGTGACCATGGGAAGCGACGGCGCGGCCTACGCAGATAATAAGGGAAACAAGGGCGTGGTTCCGCCTAAAAACGTGAGCGTGAAAGATACCACCGGCGCCGGGGATTCCTTCTTTGCCGGCGTCACCATAGGTCTGACCTACGGAAAGACCCTTAAGGAGGCCTGCGAGATAGGCACCCGCCTGGCGGCATCCGTGATCTGCACCATGGACAACGTATGCCCAAGATTTCTCCCGCAGGAATTTGAACTTCCGGAACATGAATGATTAGTCACAGTTCACTGGTTTACCGGTGAACGTTACCTTTCAGGCGCTGTCTGAACTGTATACCCCTGACGTCCCCCCCTAAATCACTCTCCGAACACCTGCTCAGAGAATGATTAGGTGCCGTCTGAACAGTAACTGGACACAATTAATGAGAAACAGTATACTGAATGAAATGGATTAATGTTTTTGGAGGTTATATATGCATTACAGAAAAGACAAATACGGAAATGACATTTCTATTCTTGGATTCGGCTGCATGCGTTTTACACAGAATGCAGGAAGGATCGACATCGATAAGGCTGAAAAAGAGATCATGGCAGCCTACAAAGCAGGCGTAAACTATTACGATACCGCCTACGTATATCCGGGCAGCGAGGCAGCCCTGGGCGAGATCCTGGAGAGAAACCAGATCCGCGATAAGGTAAACATCGCCACCAAGCTTCCGCACTACCTGATTCGTAAAGCGGACAGCATGGAGAAGCTCTTCCAGGAGGAGCTCACCCGTCTTCGCACCGATCATGTGGATTATTATCTCATGCACATGCTCACAGATATCAATACCTGGGAGAAGCTGAAAAACCTGGGCGTGGTTGAGTGGCTGGAGGAGAAAAAGAAGAGCGGCGCTATCCGTCAGGTAGGCTTTTCCTATCACGGAAACTCCGATATGTTCTGTCAGCTGGTGGATGCCTACGACTGGGATTTCTGCCAGATCCAGTACAACTACATGGATGAGAATTCCCAGGCTGGCCGAAAGGGTCTTCAGTACGCAAACTCCAAGGGACTTCCGGTAGTTATCATGGAGCCTCTTCGCGGCGGCAAGCTTGTAAAGCTGCTTCCAGATGAGGCAAAGAAGCTCTTTGCAGAATATCCGATCAGACATACCCCTGCAGGCTGGGCTTTCCGCTGGCTCTGGAATCAGCCTGAGGTTACCTGTGTCCTCTCCGGCATGAACTCCCTGGAGATGGTTAAGCAGAACGTACAGACCGCATCCAAAGCCAACGTGGGTGACCTTGGCGAGGCTGAGGAGGCACTGTTAAAATCCGTTGTGGATATCATCAACGCTAAAATGAAGGTAGGATGTACAGGATGCTCCTACTGTATGCCATGTCCTAAGGGTGTAGACATCCCCGGTACTTTTGCCGCATACAATCGCTGCTATTCCGAGGGCAAGATGGAAGGCTTCCGCGATTATATGATGTGCACAGCCATGAGAAAGATTCCATCCTCAGCATCCAACTGTGTAGAGTGCGGTAAATGTGAGCAGCACTGCCCGCAGCACATTCAGATCCGCGAGGAACTGAAAAACGCAAGAAAAGTTCTGGAGACACCGATCTATAAAGGCATTGTAAAGGGTGTAAAACTCCTTAAGATCTACGGCTGATCTGCGGAATGCATTTTCTCTGAAAGAGTTGTTTTCAATTTTGGTTTTTATTTTTTTGAATAATTGCTAAGTTTGGCATTGGGGGAAAAAGAGGGGCACAATCAGTTGAGCGAAGCCTGAAAATCTTATATAATACCACCATGTTCGTAAAAAAATGACATCTTTTCGGGAGGAAAAACCATGAACAGAGCAGAGGCAAGAGAGAAAGCAAAAGCCCTGGTTGCACAGATGACCGTTGAGGAGAAAGCAAGCCAGTTAAAATATGATTCTCCATCCATTCCACGTCTTGGTGTACCGGCTTACAACTGGTGGAATGAGGCGCTTCACGGAGTAGCAAGAAGCGGTCAGGCAACCGTATTCCCACAGGCCATCGGTATGGCAGCTACCTTTGATCCAGAGATGATCAAAGCAGTCGGAGACATCGTTTCCACTGAGGGAAGAGCAAAATATAACGCACACGCAGCACACGGCGACCGCGATATTTACAAGGGTCTCACCTACTGGGCACCAAACGTAAATATCTTCCGTGATCCAAGATGGGGCCGCGGTCATGAGACCTACGGTGAGGATCCGTTCCTTACCAGCGAGATGGGTAAAGCATTTGTTCAGGGTATCCAGGGCGATGGCGAGACCATGAAGGCAGCAGCATGTGCAAAGCATTTCGCAGTACATTCCGGTCCTGAGGGCATCCGTCACGAGTTTGACGCGGTAGCCTCCAAAAAGGACATGGCTGAGACCTATCTGCCTGCATTTGAGGCTCTTGTAAAAGATGCCGGTGTAGAGGCTGTCATGGGCGCATATAACCGCGTAAACGGTGAGCCTGCATGCGGAAGCCCTAAGCTTCAGAGCTATCTGAAGGACTGGGGATTTGAGGGACACTTCGTATCCGACTGCTGGGCCATCAAGGATTTCCACGAGCATCACATGGTAACCAAGAACGGCACCGAGTCCGCTGCTCTTGCTATCAACAACGGCTGTGATGTAAACTGTGGTTCCACCTATTCTTTATATATTATGAAGGCTTATAACGAGGGCCTTGTTTCCGAGGAGACCATCACCGAGGCAGCAGTTCGTCTGTTCACCGCAAGATACATGCTTGGTCTTTTCGACGGAAGTGAATATGACAATATTCCATATACCGCTGTAGAGTGCAAAGAGCATATTGCCTTTACACAGAAGGTAGCCCGCGAGAGTATGGTACTTCTGAAAAACAACGGTATCCTTCCAATCGACAAATCCAAAGTGAAGACCGTTGGTGTCATTGGACCAAACGCAAACAGCCGTGCAGCTCTGATCGGCAACTATCATGGTACCGCTTCCAGATACTGCACACTGCTTGAGGGTATCCAGGGATATCTCGGCTGGGACGTACGTGTACTTTCCTCCGAGGGATGCGCATTATTCCAGGATCGTACCGAGCATCTGGCAGTTAAGAACGACCGTATTGCTGAGGCACAGATCGTTGCCGAGAACAGTGATATCGTATTCCTCTGTGTTGGTCTGGATGAGACTCTTGAGGGAGAAGAGGGTGATGCAGGTAACGCATATGCATCCGGCGATAAGATCGACCTTCAGCTTCCACAGAGCCAGAGAGATCTGGTTGAGGCTATTGCAGCTACCGGAAAACCAGTTGTATATATCATGTCCTCCGGAAGTGACCTGGATATGAGCTATGCAAACGAGCACTTTGACGCCATCCTTCAGGCATGGTATCCGGGAGCAGCCGGCGGCCGTGCAGCAGCAGAGCTGCTCTTTGGCGAGTACTCCCCATGCGGAAAACTTCCGATCACCTTCTATGAGACCCTTGAGGAGCTGCCTGCATTTGAGGACTACTCCATGAAGGGCAGAACCTACAGATTCATGGAGAATAAGGCACAGTATCCATTTGGATTCGGTCTTACCTATGGTGATGTACAGGTAACAAAAGCTGACTTTGTAAAAGACGGCGACAAGTGCGTGATGAACGTTACTGTTGAGAATAAAGGCAAGATGAATACCGGCGATGTAGTACAGATCTACGTGAAATGCCAGGATTCCGATCTGGCTGTTCCAAACCCAAGCCTCTGCGGATTCAAGAAAGTATTCGTAGAAGCAGGCGAGACCCAGCAGATCCAGATCCAGCTGCCGGAGAGAGCATTCATGGTTGTAAATGAGGACGGCCAGTATGTGATCGACGGTAAGGATTTCATGTTCTACGTAGGCTGCAGCCAGCCGGATGAGAAGAGCTTTGAGCTCACCGGTGTGAGACCACTTCAGGTTCCTGTAGTTCTCGCATAAGATCAGGAAACATTACAATGCGGTAAAGCACAGGCTTTACCGCATTTTTTCTTGCACAAGCAGGGGAAGTTTACTATAATACCCCTGTATGTAAGGAGCTATATGTTATGAGGACAGAGTATCTGGTTATTCTATTTCTGAATGTGCTGTCGTTTCTTCTGTATGCGGTGGATCATCTGGCGGAGAGATTTCCAAATAATGCCAGGATGAAAAAGCTGAAGGTGAAAGAGACCACACTTCTTATCACGTCCTTCCTTGGGATGGCAGGAGCCCTGGCGGGATTGTACGGACTGAAGCATAAGATCAAAGATGAAAAGTTTCATGCAAAGATCCTGGAGCTTCTGCTTTTAAATGTATTTCTGTGGATCGCCTATTATCTCAGGGCCTGTGCGGGCGTGATCTGAGGGGAGGAGTGTAGTTATGTTAAATACAGAGAATCTGATGCAGCTTCTGCTGATCGTCTATGCGGGAATCAATCTGGTTGTTTTTGCCATCTATGGGGTGGACAAGTTCAAAGCTGTCCGCCATGCGTGGAGAATTCCGGAGAAGACCCTGCTTATAGCCGCCTTCTTTGGCGTAGTGGGAGCTATGCTTGGAATGCTGGTCTTCCGTCACAAGATCAGAAAGCCTAAGTTTTATATTCTGGTACCCCTTATGGCAGTGCTGGAAGCTTATGGCGCATATATGCTGTATACAAAATTTATGTAAAATTATGATGTAAAGGATAATAGAGAAAATGCCGGTTTTTGATTTTAAAAATACAGAGAAGAGCAATGCCAATCCGGAATGCACTTATACTACATTCCGATCCAATGCAAGCGAGACATCCGCAGAGCAGCCAATTATGATCTTAGATAATAAAACACGCCAGTGGAAACACCATTCCGACGGCATGTTCACAAACCCAATCAAGAGAACCTCCTTTCAGTTTAAGGAGGAGGACGGCACCATCAGCGCGGATATTCTTAAGATCGATGCCCGCTTTACCAGCCTTTTAAAATGGCTGGGCGAGAACCACATCAATGTGCGCCTCTCCGGCAGGAACAGAGAGGACGGATATGCGGTATACAAGATCAGAGAGATCGCCTTTGGCGGCGGCACAAAGCTCTCTGCAGAGGACGGCTTCCTGCAGTTTATGATCGGCCGTCTGCTGACCAGCAGCGCACCATCCGAGGAAGTGAAGGATGAGGATCAGGATGAAGTGGGAGATGAGATGAAGCTTACCAGCCTTCAGAGCATCACGGATTTCCTGACCTGCGCAGGCAGAACCCTGCCGGACAACATCCAGCTCTGGGCCAGAAGAAACCTGGCTGTGGCCCGCTCCAACGAGGTGACTCCGGAGGAGAGACGCCATGCCCAGCGTGCGCTTTCCATCATGATGAACATTCAGTGGAAGGGCAATTATTTTGAATCCATCGACCCTGTAGAGGCCAGAAGAATCCTGGACGAAGAGCTCTACGGTATGGAAAAAGTAAAACAGAGAATTATTGAGACGGTTATCCAGATCAACAGAACCCACACCCTGCCGGCCTACGGCCTTCTGCTCTGCGGCCCTGCAGGTACCGGTAAATCCCAGGTGGCTTATGCGGTTGCCCGCATTCTGAAGCTGCCGTGGACCACCCTGGATATGAGCTCCATCAACGATCCGGAGCAGCTTACCGGAAGCTCCCGTATTTACTCCAACGCAAAGCCGGGTATCATCATGGAGGCGTTCTCCATGGCAGGGGAGTCCAATCTGGTATTCATCATCAACGAGCTGGACAAAGCCGCTTCCGGAAAAGGCAACGGAAATCCGGCTGATGTACTGCTGACCCTTTTAGATAACCTTGGATTTACAGATAACTATATTGAGTGTATGATCCCAACCGTAGGTGTATATCCGATCGCCACAGCAAACGACAAGAAGCTGATCAGCGCGCCTCTCATGTCCCGCTTTGCTGTCATCGACATCCCGGACTACACCGCAGAGGAGAAGAAAGTGATCTTCTCCAGATTTGCCCTTCCAAAGGTCCTTAAGAGAATGGGACTTCTGGAGAACGAGTGCGTGGTGACCGCCGACGGCCTTGACGCCGTGATCGAAAAATACCGCGACACCACCGGAATCCGTGACCTGGAGCAGGCTGCCGAGCATATCGCCGCCAACGCCCTGTACCAGATCGAGGTAAACAAAGTAAAGAGCGTAACCTTCGACGCTTCTATGGTAGAAAACCTGCTTGACTGAAAAAACAGTGGGACACGGGGACAGGGACCTGGTTCATTTATGAACCAGGGCCCTGTCCCCCTGTCCCACGATCTTATTAGAATTCTTTATTTTCCATGATGTGCACGCTGCAGAATACGGATACTGCTGTTGCGAGGAGGGTGATGGCGATGCCGGCCAGTGCGAATACTGCCGGGGAAGTGCGATCCAGAGTTTCCACAAGAGGAGCAACCCAGGAAGGGGCATCAGTCTGCATCAGGATCACGGAGGCGATAGCAGCAATGCCGCCGGCCGCCACAAAGAGGATGATTCGTCCTTTTTCCATGCCAAACTTTAACTGGAGGGGAAGCATGAGATCCAGGAAGAGGAGCAGGAACATGATGAACACGGTGGCTCCAAGGAGCTCTTCTGCCGGATTCAGGGTGATGCCTTTTACAGCTCCAAGGACAAAGAGGAGAACCAGGGAGAACATCCATGCCAGAACACCGGCTGCGGTGCAGAGTACATATTTGGCATAGACATAAGTCTTTCTCTCCACAGGAAGAGTCATGAGGAAGAGGAAGCCGTTTTCCGCCTCGTCAAAGCTCAGTGTGCTGAGACTGTAAACAGAACAGAGAATGGTGATATAGCCTACAACAAAGGCACCGTCCATGCTCATTCCCATCACCAGAGATATGACCACAAAAAGGATCAGAGTCTGTTTTCTTCTTAATAATAAACGTACATCTTTTTCAAGTAATCCAGCCATTATCTTTTTCCTCCTGTCAGCATCAGGATCAGGTCGTCAATTCTGCCGTTTTCGATCACCACATCCGGATAGTTTTCCATGTAATACTGTTTCTGGTTGGTGAGGCAGGTGTATCCAAATGCTTCTTTCTTTGTTTTCAGGATATACTGCTGATCCAGCTTTTCCATCTGGTGTTCATCCACCTTTAGGAGTGCGTACTGTGCCAGAATGGTATCGGTGTCCTCGTGAAGGATCACACGGCCGTCGTGGATCATGTAGATATCATCGCAGATTCCCTCCAGATCGGAGGAGATGTGGGAGGTGATGAGGATGGAACGCTCCTCGTCCTCCGAGATGTAATCTCTCAGCATATCCAGGATATCCATGCGGGCTTCCACATCAAGTCCTGCTGTAGGCTCGTCCAGGATGAGAAGCTTTGCTTTATGGCTCATGGCGATGAGAACACGGAGCTTTGCCTTCATTCCTGTGGAAAAGGCCTTGATGGATTTGTCTTTTGGAAGCTTCATCTGTTTGCATTTTTTCAGAAAAGCGTCTGCATCAAAGGCGCGATACATTTTTTTCAGGATCTTTGCAATGTCATCCACAGCAAGCTCGCCGGAGAAGCAGGCATCGGAAAGTGCTACGCCAAGGGCTTCTTTATCGCCGGCCTTCATTTTAGATGCCTCTGTGCCGAATACCTTTACCTCGCCGCCATCCGGTTTGATAAGGCCCAGAATGGATTTGATGGTGGTACTCTTACCTGCACCGTTTTTACCGATGAGGCCGGTGACTGTTCCGGATGGGATCTCCATGGAGATCTCCAGATTAAAATCTTCATAATTCTTCACAAGGTTTTTAACCGTAATCATTCTTACTCCTCCATAATCAGGATCTCAAAGATCTCTCTGATGTCTTCCTGTGTGAGGCCAACGGCCTTAGCCTTCTCAATGACCTGAGAAAATTCGTCCTCCACAGCTTTTTTTCTGGCTTCCAGAGCCAGCTGGCGGTCTGTGGCTGCCACAAAAGTGCCTTTTCCGTGCACGGTGACCACAAAGCCGTCCTCCTCCAGCCGATCGTAAGCTTTCTTTACCGTCAGGGCACTGATCTTAAGGGAACCGGATAAGGCCCTCACAGAGGGGAGGGATTCGTTTTCCGCCAGTTCGCCGCTCAGGATCTGACTTTTGATCTGGTCCATCAGCTGTTCGTATATAGGTGTCATAGATGAGTTATTTAAAATAATATGCATATTTAGCTCTCCTTTACAGTAAACAGTATATAACAGTATAACACTGTTGTCAACTGTTATATACTGTTTATTCTAAAATTATTTTTGTGGTGTATATTAGGGAGCGGAGCGCGTGCAATGAGTAGTGGAAGAGTGAGTGTGGATTGTGCTATAGTATACACATACACAATTACACACACGGGATGGTGAAAAAGTAAAAATGGAGAACAGAGAGTTTTATATCGATAAAGACGGATTTAAGATCCACGCCAAGCTGGATTTTCCGGAGGTACAGAAAGAAAAGATGCCGCTTCTGATCCTGGTGCATGGACTCACCGGACACATGGAGGAGGTCCATATCCTCAAAGTGGCGGAGATCGCCGTGAAGAGCGGATATGCATGCCTCAGAGTGGAAATGTACGGCCACGGCATGAGCGATGGTAATTTCTGCAATCACAACATAGCCCAGTGGGTGCTGGATATGGCCTACGTGATCGACTACGCAGAGAAGCTGGATTTTGTTTCGGATATCTACCTCTCCGGACATTCCCAGGGCGGCCTGACATCCATGCTGACCGCTGGCCTTAAGGGAGACAAGATCAAAGGTCTGATGCCGTTATCCCCTGCGGTATGCCTCATCGACTGCTGTAAGACCGGCATCTGGCTGGACGGAAGCTCTTTTGATGTGGTGAACATTCCGGAGGAGCTGCATTTCTGGGAGGATAAATATGTCACCGGAAATTATGTGCGGGTGGCGCGGAGCCTTCGCATAGAGGATGCCATTGCAGCTTATCATGGCCCGGTATTCCTGGTACACGGAACCGGCGACGAGACCGTTCCGGTCAGCGACTCTATCAACGCAGATAAGCTCTATGAAAACTCTGTACTGGCGCTGATCCCGGAGGACACCGACTGCTACGACTATCATCTGGATCAGGTGGCAGAGGTTATTGAAAAGTGGCTGGGAGAACAGTACACAGCGAACAAATATTAATATTTAGAATATAAAAGGAGAAAAGAAACATGGTAGACATTAAGGGAAGATGGGTCCTGGTGACAGGAGCCGCGCGCGGAATCGGATATCTCACCTCACCGATCCGGGCTGGTGCCGTACCGACCTTGGCGGCCCGCAGGCTCCAAACGATCCAAAGAGCGCCATCCCTGGCATCACTGTAGGTCTCTTTATCGATGA
>JAGHUU010000241.1 GCA_018064695.1 Candidatus Blautia equi
TTTATTTGATTTCATCCAGATCATATGGTGTGCTCTGGTATACGTAGAAGTTCAGCCAGTTGGAGTAAAGAAGCTGGCCGGTGGAACGCCAGGTTACAGGCGGCTCCTTGGTAGGGTCGTCATCCGGGAAATAATTATATGGAAGATCCACACTGGTAAGTCCTTTTTCCATATCGCGCCAGTACTCTTTGGAGAGGGTATCTTTATCGTACTCGCCGTGGCAGGTAACGTAAACCTGACGGTTATCTGCAGTTTTTGCAATAGCCAGACTGCCTGTCTCGGTGACAGCAAGGATTTCAAGCTCCGGGATGGCCTCCACATCGGAGAGGCGGACATCGGTGGCTCTGGACTGCGGTGCCAGGAAGTCGTCGTTGAAGCCGCGAAGGAATGGGGACTGCGGCATCAGAATTTTATGCTTGTAGATACCGAAGAGTTTTTTCGGCATATCTAGTTTTTCCACGCCAAAGTGATAATAAAGGCCTGCATAAGCGCCCCAGCAAAGGTGGAAGGTACAGTGTACATGGGTCTTGGCCCACTCCATGATCTCGCATACTTCTTTCCAGTAGACGGTCTCCTCACACGGAACGTAATCCAAAGGTGCGCCGGTGATGATCATTCCGTCGTATTTTCTGTCGCGGATCTGGTCAAAGGTATAATAGAACTGATCCAGATAGGATTTGTCGGTGTGCTTGGATGTGTAGGTGGCAGTTTGCAGGAAATCTACGTGGATCTGCAGCGGTGTATTGGAAAGCTTGCGAAGGAGCTGAGTCTCCGTTACCACCTTTGTAGGCATCAGGTTCAGGATCAGCAGCTTCAGGGGACGGATGTCCTGCGTCATGGCGCGGTGCTCCGTCATTACAAATATATTTTCTGACTCCAGAATATCTCTGGTAGGCATAGCATCTGAAATTCGAATTGGCATAAAAAATCTCCTCCTTTTTTATACATTGGGGACAGGGACCTGACCCACTTTGTTTATTATACTGATTTAGTAGGTTTATGTCATCAGAAAAACACAGGTTTTCCTTTCAAAAATTTAATTTTCCATGGAAAAGTGCTGTTTTTTCGTGAAAAGTCTCTTGAAAAAGGACATTATCTCCAATATTATAGTTGGGAATCAAAAAAGAGTAAGTAAACCCTTAAAGGAAGGATAACACATCATGAATTTTGTATTTATTTCCCCACAGTTTCCGGCTTCCTACTGGAATTTCTGTGACAGATTAAAACAGCGCGGCGCAAATGTACTGGGTATTGGCGATACCCCATACGATGCACTCTCCTACGAGGTAAAGAGCAGCCTCACCGAGTACTATCGTGTGGACAGCATGGAGGACTACGACCAGATGGTTCGTGCCATGGGCTATTTCACCCACAGATACGGCAAGATCGACTGGCTGGAGAGCAACAATGAGTACTGGCTGGAGCAGGATGCACGCCTCCGCGAGGACTTCCACATCACCACCGGCATGATGCCTGCACAGGTAGCAAACGTAAGAAGAAAATCTTCTATGAAAGCTTTTTATGAGAAAGCAGGCGTTCCTGTAGCACGTTATCATATGGTAGGTGCTTACGAGGACGGCGCAGCCTTTGCAAAAGAGGTTGGCTTCCCTGTATTTGTTAAGCCTGACGGCGGCATGGGCGCTGAGGACAGCTTCAAGCTGAAAAATGCAACTGAGATGAAGAAGTTCTATGCCGAGAAGCAGGACGGTGTGGATTACATCATGGAGGAGTTCATAGAGGGCGATATCTGGTCCTACGACGGCATCTCCGACAGCAACGGAGACATTATCTTTGAGAGCTGCGTTTCCTGGCCAAAGGGTATTGCTGATATCGTAAATAATAACGGACATCTGGCATACTACACCGCTAATATGCTTCCGGATGACCTTCGTGAGAAAGGACGCGCTACGATTAAAGCGTTTAATGTTCGCAGCCGTTTCTTCCATCTGGAGTTCTTCCGCCTTACCAAAGGCAAAAAGGGTCTTGGCAAGAAGGGCGATATTGTG
>JAGHUU010000275.1 GCA_018064695.1 Candidatus Blautia equi
GAAGATCCGCAACTGCATCATGATTATAAAGTGCCTGCTCACCTTCTGTTGGGTTCGTAAGAGAACGTGGAACTGCTTCGAAAGTAGGAGACTGATTAGTCATAGCATTTGCAATGATTCCTTCATAGTCAACTGCCATAGCGATTGCTTTACGAAGTGCTGGGTTCTCAGCAAGTACTGGGATATTCATGTTGTACCATGCGGTTGGCATTGTTAAGCATACGCCGTATGGTGCTTCTTCATAATATGTAGAAATTGGAAGATCTTCGTTCAGCCACATATCCTGGATATTTCCAATGAACTGCTGGCAAACATCAACTTCGCCTGCTTTCAGAGCGGTCTCACCGGCTGCGTTATCAGCGTAGATAACGTGAGCGAGGTATTTCGGAACTGGAAGGGATCCCCACATGGACTCATCCTGGCCCCAGTAGTTGTCATCGCGCTCGAAAACAACTTTCTGGTCATCGGAGTACATCATGTGATATGGGCCGGACCAAACAACGTCCTCACCTGCATCGTTAAGGATGCTGATGTTATCATCATTATTACGCTCTACAACTGCCTCGATCCATGCTTTCTGAGCGATTGGGGTAGCTACGGTGAAGTCAAGGACTTTCAGAGGGTTAACTGGAGCGCCGTCAGCGTTCAGTTTGGATTTGATAACGAGGGTCTTAGCATCAGCAGCTTCCATACCTTCGATGTATGCGCCGTAACCGGTTCCGGTTCCGTTGCCAAGTTTAACGCCAACTTCCCATGTAGCTACTACGTCGTCAGCGGTAAGGTCAGAGCCATCGCTCCATTTAGCTGCGTCTTTGATCTTAACGGTAAGCTCGGTCATGTCATCGTTCCAAGCGTAGTCGCCGTCTGCAAGAAGACCGGTCATGGATCCATCCATGAAGTTGTACATATACAGGGTCTCAAACTCGATAGTACGATATCCGCCGATACCACCAGCGATTGCCATAGCGTTGTTCTGGTTGGTTCCGATTGGAGACTGGGAGTTAACTGCGCCCCACTGCTGTCCTGCAAAATACAGGGTCTCGTTTCTTGGAAGGTCTGTAGCCTCAGCGAAAACGCTGATAGGTGCTGCAAGGATCATGGATCCTGCAAGAGCTAAGGAAAGTGCTTTGCTCATTTTTCTCATGTGTTCGATCCTCCTTTTATTATACACGACGTGCATCTGTGGCTTACGCTGCCACAACATGCCTTCATTATAGAAGACCGTATATGCATAAGCTAGTGTTTGAATTTTAAAACGGTGTTTAATTTTTATTTTTTTGTGCATTTTTGACACATAGTTAAACCTTTTACCAAATATTTTTATATATTTTTCTTAAAAGTTGATTTTTTTACGGTTTGTTAAGAAAATAATAAACAAAAATCACATGTGAAACGCATGGTTTCATAAGTAATTTCACCCATGCATTCAAAGGCCTCCGGGCATAAAAAAGCGGCCCACTTATTTAAAGTGAGCCGTTGTTTTAGCCAAATAATAAGCTGATGCAGATGATTCCCACACCCAGCAGCGCTCCTGTAAGAGACAGTTTTTTGTCTTCACCGTGAAGCATATGCGGCAGGAGCTCGAAGAATACAATATATACCAGCATGCCAAGTGCCAGGCACATGAGGATTCCGATCACTCTCTCGCTGACGCTGCCCCAGAAGAACATCATGAGGAGACCGCCAATAAATGTGGAGAAGGTGGTCGCCGCAAGAAGGATCAGCTTTGGTGTCCGTTTTTCTTTCTGAAGGGTGGTGTAGATCACCATTCCCATAGGGATGTTGTGAAGACCGACGCCCAGTGCCATCAGAAGACCCACGCGAAGGGAATCCTGCGCCATGCTGTATACCGCCATTCCTTCTATAATATTATGAAGGATCACCGCCACGGAGGATACCACACCAATGTGGATCACGTTCTCCTCGGTACAGTCGTGGTGCAGTCCGTGGGCATGGTCATGCTCCGGAACAAAATGATCCAGAAGCTTCAGGATGGCAACACCAAGGGCCAGACATACAGGCAGGGTCAATATACTTGCGCCCTCCAGATTTTCCAGCGCCTCCGGTAAGATCTCCATAATGCCAAGAGCCAGCATGGTTCCAAATCCTATGGAGATGGATAAATGTTCGATCAGTTCCGTATCCTTCACAGACCTGGCGATCACCGCGCCGGCAAAGAGAAAGATACCCAGTATAAATGTAATAAAAAGTCCCATAACGTCCTCTTTTTTCTTTTGAAAACAACAGTCGTATTCTGCATTATAGGAGAACCCCACCTGTCTGTCAACAAAGGGAATCAAAGAAACTCAGAAAATCTTTCAATACCAGAAGTCGCAGAACACCAGCATGATCACAAGGCCGATCACATTCCATGCGGTGAAGGTAAGCATATATTTTCCCTTGTTCGCATCCTCCTGCACTGCGTAGAGTTTGTAAGAGATGAGGCTCGCCATGGAGGCAATGAGCGTTCCAAGACCGCCGATGTTTACGCCCACCAGAAGTTTCCTGTACTGATCTGTGAATCCGGAGAGCAGAAGGGCCGCAGGTACGTTGCTCAGGAACTGTGAGAAAAGGGCTGAAATCAGGATCTCTCTTCCGGTCAGCAGCTTTTCCACAAGGCCGCTGATCTCCGGAATTCTTCCTATATTACCTACAAACACGAAGAATCCGATAAAGGTCAGAAGCAGGGCGTAGTCCACCTCCTTCAGAAGATTCCATTTTTTCACCAGCACTACACCAAGGATGGTGATGAGAAGAACCGGTACCCATGTGAGCACGCGGAATACGACCAGAAGGTTCAGCACAAACAGGGCAGAATATACGAGGATCAGCTTCTGATCCATCTTCTTTGCCTTCTCCTCCACCTGAAGCGTAATCTTCTCTGCAGGGATCAGCAGGGTCACAGCCATAAGAAGGATCAGGGATAAGAGGGCAATCGGGAACATGGTCTTTAAAAACTCTCCCATTCCCATGCCGGATGCTGTAAAGAGATAAAGGTTCTGGGGATTACCGATAGGAGTCAGCATACTTCCAAGGTTCGCCGCCATGGTCTGCAGCACAATGACCCGGATCATCAGCTTCTCCTGATGGCAGAGTCTGAGTGCCATAATGGCAAAGGGCACAAAGGTGATGAGCGCCACATCGTTGGTGATCACCATACTTAAAAAGAAGCATAAAAGCACCAGCATCTGGCTCAGTGTCCTCCCGTTCTTCACTTTTCCGAACACCTTCTGGATCAGCAGGTCAAAAAGTCCGATCTGCTGAAAACCCTTCACCAGCAGCATAAGCCCAAACAGCAGTGCCAGCACCCGGAAATCCACATAGGCGGCATACCCGCCGTCCGGATGCACAAAAAAAGCCGACACAACAGCCAGCACAAACGCGATCGTCATCACGATCTCTTTCTTAAGATAAGCCCACATAACCTATCCCCTCCAAGCTCAGTTTTTTCCGCCCGTAATCATACCACAGTCCCTCTCCCCTTTCAACTATCATCGACAGCAATATGTAGGTACAAAAAAACCAAAATATTTGCAGATTCTTCCTATATCTTTATGTTATAATAGATAAATCGGAGGTATTTTATCATGGAAAAATCTAATGTATTTTTTACCAGCTTTAAAGCTACTGAACACGAGAACCTGCTCCAGAAGCTGCACAGACTTCTGAAAAAAGCAGGCATTGAGAACATCGATTTTGAGGACAAATACGTAGCCATCAAAATCCACTTCGGCGAGCACGGAAACCTTGCATTCCTTCGCCCTAACTACGCAAGAGTCGTTGCAGACTATGTAAAACAGCTCGGCGGAAAACCATTCCTCACCGACTGCAACACCCTCTACGTAGGAAGCCGTAAAAACGCCATCGACCACATGGAGACCGCACTTATGAACGGTTTCGGCCCTTACCAGACCGGCTGCCACGTAATCATCGCAGACGGACTTAAGGGAACCGATGAGACCCTGGTTCCAATCGACGGCGAGTATGTAAAAGAGGCAAAGATCGGTCATGCCATCATGGATGCTGATGTATTCATCTCCCTGAACCACTTCAAAGGTCACGAGATGGCCGGCTTCGGCGGCGCTATCAAAAACATCGGTATGGGCTGCGGCTCCCGCGCAGGTAAAATGGAGCAGCACTGCGACGGAAAACCGGACGTTAACCAGAGCAAGTGCGTAGGCTGCCGTTCCTGTGAGAAGATCTGTGCACACGGTGCTCCTGAGATCAAAGACAAAAAAGCATACATCAACCACGACAAGTGTGTAGGCTGCGGCAGATGTCTGGCTGTATGTCCTAAGAACTGTATCCAGGCTCATTTCGAGGACTCCGTTGCTATGCTCAACTACAAGATGGCTGAGTACGCATGGGCAGTAACCAAAGACAGACCATGCTTCCACGTATCCCTGATCTGCGACGTATCCCCTAACTGCGACTGCCATTCCGAGAACGACATCCCGATCATCCCAGACGTAGGAATGCTCGCATCCTTTGACCCGGTAGCTCTGGATCAGGCCTGCGCAGACCTCTGCAACAAGATGCCTGTCATTGCCGGCAGTATCCTGGATGACAACATCAAGGCTCTTCCTCACGAGGAGAACCATGAGCACTTCCACATGACCCATCCTGACGCTGAGTGGGAGACCTGTCTCGCACACGCAGAAAAGATCGGCATGGGAACCAGAGAGTACGAGCTGGTTAAGATCTGATTCACCTGAATCTTATATATTTTAAGTCATAATGCAAAACCAAAACTCCTTCCGGAAAATATCGATCCGGAAGGAGTTTTTTGATTTTATGAAAGTCGCAATAATCAGAATCCAATCAGGGATCCCGCAAAATATACCAGAAATGCACAGAGCCATGCGATGGCACACTGCAGGAACACAACGCCCACAGCCCACTTAACCCCAAGCTCTCTTTTTACCGCAGCAATAGCTGCCACACAAGGTGTGTAGAGCAGGCAGAATACCAGAAGTGCTGCCGCGGAAAGAGGTGTCAGTACCTGAAGCAGTGTCTCCGTACTTCCTACAAGAATGATGAGGGTGGATACCACGCTCTCTTTGGCCATAAATCCTGTGAGTAGTGCGGTGGAGATCCTCCAGTCCCCAAAGCCCATCGGTCCAAACACCGGTGCGATCAGTCCTGCAACTCCTGAGAGCATGCTCTCTTTGGAATCTGTCACCAGATTCAGACGGAAATTAAAGGTCTGCAGGAACCAGATGATGATGCTTGCAAGGAAAATAACAGTAAATGCTCTCTGCAGGAAATCTTTTGCCTTATCCCAGAGAAGCAGCGCCACGTTTTTAGCCCCAGGCATACGATAGTTAGGAAGCTCCATAACAAACGGAACCGCCTCACCGCGGAAGGCTGTATTCTTGGAGATCAGCGCCGTAAGAATTCCCACCAGGATTCCCGTGAAATAAAGGATCACCATCACAAGGCCCCCGTGCTTCGGGAAGAAAGCCGCTGTGAAGAAGCCGTAGATAGGAAGCTTGGCTGTGCAGCTCATAAACGGGATCATAAGAATGGTCATCTTACGGTCACGCTCGGATGGGAGGGTTCTGCTGGACATGATGCCCGGCACGGAACAACCGAATCCGATCAGCATCGGCACAATACTTCTGCCGGAGAGACCGATCTTTCGAAGCAGCTTATCCATCACAAAGGCCACTCTGGCCATATATCCTGTATCCTCTAAAAGAGACAGGAAGAAGAACAATGTCACGATCACGGGCAGAAAGCTGATGACACTTCCCACGCCGGTGAAGATACCGTCGATCACCAGAGAATGGATGACCTCATTGATGCCGATACCGGTGAGCGCCGCATCCGTGACCTCCGTCAGCCGGTCCACGCCCATCTCCAGAAGACCCTGCAGCCACGCACCAATTACATTAAATGTCAGATAAAAGGTCAGCGCCATGATAAGACCAAAGGCAGGGATGGCTGTATATTTTCCGGTGAGGACCGCATCGATCCTGCGGCTTCTTTCTCTCTCTTTGCTCTCCCTTGGCTTCACCACGCACCGGGATACCAGCTTATGAATGAATGCAAAACGCATATCGGCGATGGCTGCCGCACGGTCCATGCCGCGCTCCTCCTCCATCTGCTCAATGATATGTCCCAGCATTTCCAGCTCGTTGCGGTCCAGATTCATGGCGTTTAAGATCTGCTCATCGCCCTCAACGATCTTGGTAGCCGCAAAGCGCACCGGGATACCCGCCTGCTGCGCATGGTCCTCAATGAGATGCATGATGCCGTGAAGGCAGCGGTGCACCGCACCGTTGTGATCGGAGCTGTCGCAGAAATCTGTTCTTCCCGGGCGCTCCTGGAATTTTGCCACGTGGATGGCATGGCTCACCAGCTCCTCAATACCCTCGTTTCTGGCAGCGGAGATAGGGATGACCGGAATGCCCAGCATCTCCTCCATCTCATTGATATGAATGGAGCCGCCGTTTCCGTACACCTCATCCATCATGTTCAGAGCCAGAACCATTGGGATATCCAGCGCCATAAGCTGCATGGAAAGATACAGGTTTCTCTCTATATTTGTGGCATCAATGATATTGATGATGCCCTTTGGTTTCTCATTTAAAATATATTCCCGGGATACGATTTCCTCGCTGGTGTAAGGGGAGAGGGAATAAATACCGGGCAGGTCTGTCACAAGGGTATCCGTATACTCCCTGATCTGTCCGCTCTTCTGGTCCACCGTAACACCCGGAAAATTTCCAACATGCTGGTTGGAGCCTGTGAGGCGGTTAAAAAGTGTGGTCTTGCCGCAGTTCTGGTTTCCCGCCAGGGCAAAGGTGATGATCTCGCCCTCCGGCAGGGGATTTTCATCCGCCTTCACATGATATTTTCCGTTCTCTCCCAGACCCGGATGTTCAATATCCGGTTTCTCTGTATCTCTGGAAAGTCCGGTTGGGGTCAGTTTTTTTATTTTTCTGACCGTGATCTTTTCCGCATCGGCAAGTCTTAATGTCAGTTCGTATCCATGGATGCGAAGCTCCATGGGGTCACCCATGGGCGCATATTTTTCCAGCAGAAGCTCTGCCCCGGGGATCACGCCCATATCCAGAAAATGTCTTCTTAAGGCGCCTTCGCCGCCAACAGCCTCCACCACTGCTGCTTCGCCGATCTCCAAATCTTTCAGTGTCATATCGTTCTCCGTAAAACAGTATCGGAGCATCCCTGTTTCTGCTTCACGGATGCCCCGATCTTATTTTTCTTTTCTGATTATAATATTATAATTTCACTTTCACCACGATCTTACGAACAGGGGATGGCTCGCCAACTGCTCTGCCCGGTCTGTGGGCATTTTCAGGATAAAGAACTGCATATCCTCCGTCGGTAAGGATCATCTGCATCATGCATGCAGGAGCTTTCCAGAAGGCTACATCCTTCTCCGCATTATATGGTTCCTCTGCTTCCAGACCTTCGGTTGCAACGATGTCCAGTCTCTCCTCTCCCTTAAGGACCCACTGGATGTCGGCATACTGCTCATGGGATTCCAGGCGGCAGGCTTCCACAGGTTTTGTATTATAAGACTGAACCATATAATACCAGTCATCGGCCTCTCTGTAAGTTCCTACCTCAAGGCTGTCCAGGTCTTTGGCTTTCAGGCAGGCCATGATCTCTGCAATTCTGGTATCCATATCTTTTCCGCATGTACACATATCGATTCCCTCCCAGGTGTTAGTTTGTGTAAACACACTAGCACAGCCCCTCTCTCCTGTCAAGTTCTTTCTCCTCCGCTAATTTTTCGTACTATTTTTATATCTTATATGGGAAAAGAGATTGAACTCCCGTTGCTTCCATGGTATTTTATTTAGCGATGTCATGAACCTAACGGAATAACGAGGTGAATCAATTGAATATATTAGAAAAGATCAGAAATTATGCTGAACTTTTTCCCGGAAGGATCGCAGTTCGATCCGGTGAGGACTCTCTGACATATGAAGAACTCTGGAGCGCTTCCGACCGCATAGCCTCCTGGCTCCTTGCAAATAATCCGGATCCCGGAGAACCCATCCCGGTCTACGGCCACAAGCATCCCTTTATGCTGGCTGCATTCCTCGGCTGCGTGAAGGCGGGCTGTGCTTACTGCCCCATTGACCTCTCCGTGCCGGATGGACGTGTCAGCGCCATTCTTCATACCCTGACCTCCCGCCTGGTGCTCACAACAGAGGAGCTCCGCGCCGACGCATCAGGAAAACAGGTACTGGATCTTACCTTCCTTCAGGAGATTCCGGCAGATCCTTCTGCCCCTCTCCCATCCCCGGATAACTGGGTAAAAGGAGAATCTACATATTATATAATCTTTACTTCCGGAAGCACCGGCACACCTAAGGGCGTGCAGATCTCCGCAGACTGCTTAAACAACTATCTGGACTGGTCCACCGGCCTCTCCGGCTGCACAGATGGGGAGGAAGCCGTTTATTTAAATCAGGCTCCTTTCTCCTTTGACCTCTCTGTCATGGACCTGTACACCTGCCTGGCCACCGGCGGAACCTTATTCTGCCTGAAAAAATCCGTGCAGGGCGATTACACCGCACTGATCCAGGCCCTTGGCGAGTCCCACGCAAAAGTATGGGTATCCACCCCTTCCTTTGCGGATATGTGTCTCTCTGAAAAGAAGTATACGGAGGAACTGCTGCCTGAGCTTAGAACCTTCCTGTTCTGCGGCGAGGCTCTTGGAAACCGTACCGTGAAAAAGCTGCAGGAGCGCTTCCCGCTGGCAAAAGTTTACAACACTTACGGCCCAACGGAATCCACCGTGGCTGTCACAGAAGTTCTGGTTACCCCGGAATTAAACGAGGCTGAAAACCCGCTCCCTGTGGGAAAAGCCAAACCCGGCACCTTTCTGCAGATTATAGATGAGAACGGCAATGTGCTCCCGGATAACGAAAAGGGTGAGATCATCATCCTTGGAAATACCGTCTCCACAGGATATTATCTGTCCCCGGCCCTCACAGAGAAAGCCTTCTTTGTGACAGCGGACGGCACCAGAGGATACCACACCGGAGACAAGGGCTATCTGTCAGACGGCATGCTTTACTATTGCGGCCGCATCGACCTTCAGATCAAGCTTCACGGCTACCGCATAGAGCTTGAGGATATCGAGAGCAACCTCCGAAAGCTCCCGCAGCTGGAGCATGCAGTGGTCCTTCCAAACGAGCGCGGCGGAAAAGTGAGCAGCCTCACCGCCTACGTGGTGGAAAAAGAAAAACCGGAGGATGAAAAAGCAGAGACTGCTGCCCTAAAGGCACAGCTGGCGGAGTTCCTCCCCGACTATATGATCCCAAAGAAATTCGTATTTCTGGATCAGATGCCCATGACTAACAACGGAAAGGCAGACCGCAAGCGTCTTGGTGAACTGAAATGAGTTATTATGAAGGTTTGCCGTTTTATCTGGCGCTGCTTGTATTTCTTGCCATCGCACTGGTTCGGGGTACCCTGGAAAAGCCCCTTGGCAGATACGGACTCTTCGCCTCATTGGCCATCATGTTCTGCGTCTTTGCTGAAAATCCGGCGGAGCTCATCTACGTGCTGATCTTCTACGTGTGGTCCATGGCCCTCATCTTCGGCTATGCATCACTCAGAAAAAAGAAAGGCCGCGATGCCAATATCTACCATTCCGCAGTGATCTTATCCATCCTGCCGCTGGCTATGAGCAAGATCTCCGGTGCCCTGCACTTTGGACTCTTTGCCTTCACGGGAATCTCCTATCTGAGCTTCCGCGTCATCCAGATCATCAT
>JAGHUU010000325.1 GCA_018064695.1 Candidatus Blautia equi
GCGCCCTTTCGGACAAACGGTTTTCAAGACCGCCTCGTTATGACCGCTTCGATATCTCTCCAGTTGTATTTGCACTGCTTTTTCGCTCAGCGCATTAAGCATTCTAACATCAAATATCTGCACTGTCAATATAGAAATAAGCCGTGCATGAAAAAAGAGCCGGTCCCTTTTGCGGAACCGGCTCCTCACATATTCTTATGATCAGATTACGTCAATATAGAAATAGCCTTCAAACATGTTTCCGCAGACAAATCCATCTGTGCCCATGTTCTGAGGACAATAGATGTAAGATACGCAGAGCTTACTGCCTTTGGCAAGTGTTACGGACTGACCGTTTTTGATTTCCTTAGTACTTAAGCCTTTAATATAAGTAATGCCTGTGATGCAGGCATCTTTATTAGCCTTAACAGAGATCTTCTGGTTCTTTCCCGCTTTTACACTTGCTGTGGTGTTCTTTCTCAGGATTCCAAGGAAGTCATATATATACTGTCCATCATGAGGGGTGATCCTGGAAACAGAGACCTTCTGCTTTCCAACGGTTAAAGAATCAATCGGTGCATATGCACTTACCTTAACGGTACATTTCAGAGTATAGTTGACTTTATTTTCCTTCAGCACGATGGTGATCACGCTGCTGGTTCCGTTTTTCACGTTTTTAGGAACATCCACAAAAATTACCGGCTGGCCATAAATGCGTCCTGCAGTGGCCTTAAGCGCCTTATTGCTGGAAGTTACCTTTACGAATTTAGATGATGCGGATGCATTTTTGATGTAAATGTAATTTGAAACAGAAAACGGTCTGTTTTCAGCCACATAGATGGTCTGCTTGGAGACACAGGCTGGTTTCGCCTTTGCAAAGACCGGAACGCTGAAGAACAGAGACATTGCCATACAGATCATGAACAGCATAATTCTGTTTTTACTGAGAATTCTCTTCATCTTACACTTCTCCTTTACCGCAAATATTCTTTTACTACTTATTATAGGGAGATTATACGCCTGCCCGGGAGGAATGTACACTGACAAATTTCACAAATAATCACGACAAATTATAAACAGAATGCTTGAACATCTATCGAAACCTCAGAAAACACCCTTTTTCAGAATGTTTTCGGCAACCGTGATATCCTCCGGTGTAGTCACCTTCATATTTGTATAGGAACCCTCCGTCAGTTTGATACCGACGCCGGTCTCCTGCTCCACCACCATAGCATCATCGGTGACATTTGACATATCTTTCTTCCGGATGGACTCATGGGCGCTTCTGATAAGGTCATAGCGAAAGATCTGCGGCGTCTGGATGTTCCATACAAGGGATCTTTTCGGAGTTTCGGATACAAAGCCGTTCTCATCGGCGATCTTGATGGTGTCTTTGGAAGGCATGCCGATCACACAGGCACCTGTGAGCTTTACATCTTCATACCCTCTCATAAGAATCTCCTCTGTCACAAAAGGTCTGGCGCCGTCGTGAATGAATACATAGGAACAGTCCTCACAGGCGAGAAGCCCCTCGTAAACGGAATCATATCTCTCTTTTCCACCCGGGATGATCTTCTTTACTTTGGAAAAACCGTATTTTTCCACGATCTCCCCGCGGCAGAATTCTATGGCATCCTCACTTGTCACAAGGACGATCTCATCTATGACCGCGCTCTCCTGAAAAGCTCTGAGGGAGTAATAGATCAGCGGATGCCCCTGCACCTCCAGGAACTGTTTCTGAATATTGGTCTTCATTCGTTTTCCGCGCCCTGCTGCAAGGACGATGGCGGTACACTTATCAGGCATGGGAAGCTCCTTTCTCAGCGCTCTCCGAGTTTCAGGTTCGGCACAGCGTTCAGGTCCAGACCGTGTCTGGTTCCTTTCATGTATTCATAATAAGCGGCAACACCGATCATGGCTGCGTTGTCTGTGCAGAAGATCGGGGATGGACGGAAGAAGCTGTATCCGCGCTCGGCGCAGGCCTTCTCCATAGCTGCGCGAAGGGCACTGTTGGAAGCTACGCCTCCGGCGATTGCCACTTTATTAATCTTATAGTCCTCCGCTGCCAGCATGGTGTGCTCCACAAGAACATCCACCACTGCTTTCTGGAAGGAAGCGGCAAGGTCAGGGCGGTTGATCTCCTCGCCTTTCATTCTTGCCTGGTTCAGATGGTTAAGTACCGCGGATTTCACGCCGCTGAAGCTGAAGTCATAAGGATTGTCCCCCACTTTTCCTTTTGGGAAGGTGATGGCATTGGCATTTCCCTCTTTGGATACCTTGTCGATCTTTGGACCGCCCGGGTAACCAAGGCCGATCTCTCTGGCCACCTTATCAAAGCATTCGCCCGGGGCGTCGTCTCTGGTCTGGCCCAGGATTTCAAACTCCCCGTAATCTTTTACGATCACAAGATGGGAATGACCGCCGGATACGATGAGGCATAAAAATGGAGGTTCCAGATCCGGATGTTCAATATAGTTGGCGGATACGTGTCCTTCGATATGATGAACACCTACCAGCGGCAGTTTCTTTGCATAGGCGATGGCTTTTGCCTCGGCAACGCCTACGAGGAGCGCGCCTACAAGGCCCGGCCCGTATGTAACACCGATGGCATCCAGATCATCCAGGGTGACACCGGCTTCTTTTAATGCTTCCTCAATTACCTGATTGCATTTCTCTATATGTTTTCTGGAAGCGATCTCAGGCACTACGCCTCCGTATAATGTATGCAGATCGATCTGGGATGAAATTATATTGGAAAGAATGGTTCTTCCATTCTTTACCACAGCTGCTGCAGTCTCATCACAGGAGCTTTCGATTGCAAGAATGAGTGTATCTTTCATGTTTCTTCCCCTAATCCTCTTCAAAATTCAGTTCTGTAAATTTGCCGTCTTTACCCGGATAAGAGCGGGCAAAGATCTCTCTCACGCCGTCCATATATTCCTCCGGATGTACCAGGGAAGGACTGTAGTGTGTGAGCCACATTTCCGCAACCTCCGCATCCCGGGCAAGGGCTGCGGCCTCTTTGAAGGTCATGTGTTTATTTTCTTTTGCCTTTGCCTCTTTATCAGGCTCGCCGTACATGCCCTCGCAGATGAAAAGATCACTGTTCTTTGCATTTTTGAGGATAGAATCGGTAGGTCTGGTATCGGTGGTATAGGTCAGCTTGATTCCTTTTCGGTCAGGTCCCATGACCATATCCGGTGTGTAGGTAATGCCGTCGGCCTCGATGGTCTGGCCTTTCTGGAGCGGATTCCAGAATTTAAGCGGGATCTCCAGTTTTTTTGCATTCTCCGCAGAGAATTTGCCTTTTCGGAGGATCTCAAGCGTATAGCCGTAGCAGAGAACGTTATGGTTCACCTTAAATGCGGTGATCTTATAGCCGTTCATCTCAAAAACCTGCTCCGGACCGTTAATTTCCTTATATATAATCTCAAAGGGAAGCTCCGGCGCGATGACGCGAAGGGCATTCACCACGCGCTCCAGTCCTTTGGGGCCGATCATGGTGAGCGGTTCGGTTCTGTCGGCATTTCCCATGGTGAGAAGAAGGCCCGGCAGGCCGCTGATGTGGTCCCCATGATAATGGGTGAAGCAGATCACATCGATGGGCTTAAAGCTGAGTCCTTTTTCTTTCATGGCCACCTGGGTACCTTCCCCACAATCAATAAGCAGGCTGCTGCCATTGTATCTGGTGAGAAGCGCTGTGAGCCATCTCTTTGGCAGAGGCATCATGCCGCCGCATCCAAGTAAACAAACATCAAGCATAGTTTTCCTCTTCTATATTAAAGTATATGAAAGTCTGGATCAAAGTCTGGTCCTGGTCATAAGGAGGGCATCCTCCACCGGGTCCGTATAATAATTCTTTCTGAGGCCGTCGCGTTTAAAGCCAAGTCTCTCATACAGCCGGATGGCTGTCTCGTTTCCCACTCGCACTTCCAGATGGATCATGTTGATTCCCATGTCCTCCGCCAGGCGGATCATGCTGCTCACCAGGAACTGACCGATGCCTTCTCTCTGGCGGTCTCTTCGTACAGCCACATTGGTCACATCGGCTTCATCCAGCACGGTGATAAGGCCCATGTAGCCAAGGATCTTTCCCTTCTCCTCAACTACAAAGAACATGGCGTCCTTTCTGGTGAGATAGGTAAAATAGCCTTCCTTTGTCCATGGCATGTGAAAGAGATCATGTTCGATCTCCATAACGCCGTCCAGGTCATCCACCAGCATTTCTCTCAGGATCATGCTTTCTTCTCCTTCTGTGCCTGTTCTTTTTCCATGCGCTCGCGCTCTGCCTGTGGAAGGCGAAGGTAAACAGGTTTGTGCTCTGCTGCGGATTCTGTTCTGCCTTCGGCATAGTATACTGCGCCAAGAGCAGCCACAGCGCCGGCTCTCTGTCTGGAGAGATGGGCAGGTGCAAAAGAGTATGGTACGTGCAGAGTCTCTGCAATTACTTTTTTAAATACCGGCACGCCGTCTCCCACAAAGGTTACAGGCTCCCCGATCTCCTCCAGCTGAGCTATTAGGGAAGTGATCTTAAGGGCCTCCTGATCGATGACGGTCTCCATCTTATGGTCTTTAAACCGGTACACACCGGTATAGACCTCACTTCTTCTGGCATCCATAATAGGGCAGATGACACCCGGGGTATCATAGAGATTATATGCCAGGGCTTCCGCGGTAGGGATGCTGATGAGTGGTTTCTTTAAAGCAAGACCCAGCCCCTTGGCTGTGGCGGAGCCGATTCGAAGGCCGGTGAAGGATCCCGGGCCGGCGGCCACTGCAATTGCATCAATGCTCTCAAGATCCAGCTCTGTCATTTTCACGATCTCATCCAGCATGGGAAGCAGGGTCTGGGAATGTGTTTTTTTATAATTCACAGAATATTCGGCGAGCAGGGCCTCGTCCTCCAGAATTGCTGCGGAGGCTACGATGCCTGAGCTGTCCAGTGCTAAAATTTTCATCTTATCACTCCTCTATGGTGATGCGTCGGTAGTCAAAGCCGCGCTCCAGATTTTTTTCTATGGTAATGGAGATATGGTTCTCCGGGATGATCTCCTCAATACGCTCCGCCCACTCGATGAAGGTGATGCCTTCGCCAAAGAAGCAGTCGTCGTATCCCAGCTCCTCCATCTCCTCGATATCGGCGATACGGTATACATCAAAATGATAAAACGGGAGGCGTCCGTCCTCATAGACCTGCAGAATGGTAAATGTAGGGCTGCTGACTACGCCGGAAATGCCGAGTCCTGCCGCCACGCCCTGTGTGAACAGGGTCTTTCCCACGCCGAGGTCACCGTGCAGGGTGTAGATCTGCCCGGGAACTGCTGCCTCACCGATGGATTTTCCTAATAAAAATGTCTCCTCAGGGGACTGTGTCTCAATGATCCTCACTGCCATTTTTCCACCTTTTCCTTGCGCATTATATTCCTGCATATTATAATAGAGCGGAAAAAGAAATACAATACTTTTTAAAAGGAGATAAAAACCATGCAGAATCCAGTTGTAACCTTTACCATGGAAAACGGCGATGTGATCAAAGCAGAGCTTTATCCGGAGATCGCTCCTAACAGCGTAAACAACTTTCTCAGTCTTGTAAATAAAGGATACTATAACGGCCTGATCTTCCACCGTGTTATCTACGGTTTCATGATCCAGGGCGGATGCCCTGACGGAACCGGAATGGGCGGCCCGGGCTACTCCATCAAAGGCGAGTTCCGCCAGAACGGTTTTGACAACAGCTTAAAGCATACCGCAGGCGTTCTCTCCATGGCACGTTCCATGATGCCAAACTCCGCAGGCAGCCAGTTCTTCATCATGCACAAAAACGCACCGCATCTTGACGGCGCTTACGCTGCATTCGGAAAAGTCATTGAGGGTATGGATGTGGTAAACAGCATTGCAGAGACCGATACCGACTACCGTGACCGTCCGTTAGATGATCAGGTTATGAAGACCGTCACCGCAGAGACCTTCGACGTGGACTATCCGGAACCTGAGAAATGCTGATTTTCCTTCCCGGATCACATTAAGGCAAAAATAAAAGCGAGACCCCGTGTCTCGCTTTTTTTATTGCTCTGATTATATAGTCCTCAGTGATCGAACAGAAGAGTCTCGCCTTTGGCAGATGCATAGTAGAGTTCTTTTTCCTTCTCGAGCTTGGCTCTTCCGTTGGTGCCCTCGGTGATGGCTTTTCGCACTTCGTTCTCCATGGCTAACGGTACCAGGATGTGCAGCACTACTTTATCTGTATATTCGCTGTCCAGGATGATCAGGGATCTCTCCCCTGCAATGTACTGGATCTTGCCGATTCCGGAATAGTCGGTAGTAACCTTAAGAGAGAAGCCGTACTTTTTCTCTATAATAGTGCTGGCCTTAAGTCCCTCCTGCACGGATTTGGAATATGCCCGCACAAGACCGCCTGTACCAAGCAGCACACCGCCAAAGTATCTGGTCACCACAACGGCCACGTTGTAGATGTTTTCCCCAAGGATCACATCCAGCATAGGGCGGCCGGCTGTGCCTGACGGCTCGCCGTCATCGGAAGCCCTGGTCCATTCCCTGTTCATGCCTATGGAATAGGCAAAGCAGTTGTGGGTGGCATTCCAGTATTTCTTTCGCATCTCCTCTATAAAAGCAAGGGCTTCCTCCTCCGTCTCAACCAGGCGGACGGTGGCGATGAAGCGGGATTTTTTCTCAATGATCTCAGCCTCGTTCCCCTCAAGAATCGTCTTATAACTCTCCAGCATAAAAACCTCCAAAACGTCGTCACAAATTCCTTACTGTTCATTGTACCTTCCCCGCTCTCCCCCTGTCAACTCCTCTCTTAAGGCCGGAAACCCTGTAAATCTGTGAACTTTTTAAAATATCCTTTATTTACTTATTTATATTTGATATAATAGAACGGATTGTAAAGGAGGAATGACATGAATTACGGAAAGAAAATGGCCTTAAAAAAACGTAACGCCTTGATTTCCAGTACATCCATGATTGGAAAAAGCGCCCATGTTTCATTTATAAGGCTCCTGTTCATATTGCTGATCACACTCTTTGTGGTGGGCGGATGTATGGGAGTAGGTGCAGTAAAGGGCATTATAGATAACGCGCCTGATGTTGACGATATCGACATCATGCCCCTCGGTTACGCCACCTTCCTGTATGACGCCCAGGGCAATCAGCTGAGAAAACTGGCCGCACCGGATTCCAACCGACTTCCGGTTTCCATAGACCAGATCCCGCTTGACCTGCAGCACGCAGTGGTTGCCATCGAGGACGAGCGATTCTACGAGCACAACGGCATTGATGCCCGCGGTATTCTCCGTGCTTTTGTAAACGGTGTTTCCAGCGGCTTCCATTTTTCCGAGGGTGCAAGTACCATTACCCAGCAGCTTCTGAAGAACAACGTCTTCAC
>JAGHUU010000231.1 GCA_018064695.1 Candidatus Blautia equi
TTAAAAGCGATCTTAAGCGGGACGTTTTTAAAGACTCTGGCATTTGGAGTGATGACCTCGCCGATCACACCGTTTCCGCGGGTGACTGCCTTTACAAGCTCACCGTTTTCATAGGTGAGAACGATGGTAAGACCATCCATCTTCCAGGAAAGCAGTGTGGGATGGCTTCCCACAAAGGCTCTTAAGGTCTCCCTGTCTTTTGTCTTATCCAGAGAAAGCATTGGGCTTTCGTGGGCTTCTTTTGGCAGGGAATCCAGCGCTTCATACCCTACGCTTACCGTTGGAGATCCGGCCAGCACGGTTCCGCTCTCGGTCTCCAGCTGAACCAGACGGTCGTACAGAGCGTCGTACTCGTAATTGCTCATAATCTCCCGGTCCTCCTGGTAGTACGCCTTTGACGCTTCCCGAAGCTTCGCTGACAATTCTTTCATTTCTTCTATGATGTTCCTGTTTGTATTCTCCATGCTTTCCTCCAGCCGGCAGTACCGTTTCCGAGGAGGATCCGGCTATGCCCTTCATCAGTTCATTCCATTCGTCTTCTGTGATCTCCCGGTATGCGCCGGGTCTGATCCCATCTAAGGTAAGGTGCATGATGCGCACTCTTTTTAATTCCGTTACTTTATATCCCAGGTATTCGCACATTCTGCGGATCTGCCTGTTGAGGCCCTGGGTCAGGATGATGCGGAAGCTGTGGTCACCTGTCTTTTCTACTGTACATGGTCTGGTGACGGTATCCAGGACAGGCACACCGCTGCTCATCTTTTTTATAAATGCATCAGTCACAAGGCGGTCCACCTTCACAAGATATTCCTTCTCATGATAATTGCCTGCGCGCATGATCTTATTCAGCAGATCTCCCTGGTTGGTGAGAAGCAAAAGCCCCTCTGACTCCTTATCCAGGCGTCCGATTGGGTAGATGCGGATGGGATAATTCAGATAATCCGTTACCGTAGTCTCGTTTCTCTGCTGCTTTGTGCTGCAGACGATCCCCCGCGGTTTATGAAACAGAAGCAGGACTTTTTTCTCTTCTTTCTGTACCGGTTTTCCATCCACCAGTACTAAAGAACCATCAGAAATGCGGTCTCCCATCTCCGCGATCCTGCCGTCTATACGTACTCTTCCTTCTCCTATCAGCCTGTCTGCCTCTCTTCGGGAACACACGCCGGCATCACTTAAATATTTATTTATTCTTATACTTTCAGGGCTTCCGCCCTCTGTTTTTCTCTCGCTCATTGCTCCATTATATCTATTTTTCAGCCCCTTCGCAACCGCTGTTTGGCATTTTAGAAATCCCTCTAACTGGTCAGAAATAGGATTTTCCTTGTAATTTTCGCTCCTTTATTGTATTATGAACCACATAGGGAATTTCAGGAATAACGTAATTCCCTCATTTTAACTGAATAAAGGAGGAATCACCATGCCAGGTCGCAAGGCAAAGACCAACCGTCTTCTGCTGCTCCTCACCTTAGTTCTGGCCCTCTTAAGCGGCGGACTTTTCACACAGTCCTCTGCCCTTCCATCCGCCATCACAGAGCGGACCGAGCCGGACATGATCGTAGCAGATGACATCAACGTCAACCTTCCATTAGCGACCGGAGAAAAACAATTAGAAACTGATTCCACCCCTGCGGCAGAAGAAGAGATCACCGAAACCGAAGAACCGGTATCCGAACCTGATCCGGAGCCAACAGCAACACCTACTCCGGAGCCTACCGCTACCTTCACCCCAACACCAAGCCCGGAGCCTACCGCTGTTCCTATTATTCCGGAGATCGTATCCGTATACGAGACCTCCCCGGAGGCAGAACAGGGTGTATGGAAAGCCAGCGGCACCCACTGGGTATTTATGGTAGACGGAAACATGTATACCGGATGGCTCACCGACATTGATGGCAAACGCTACTATCTTGGAGCGGACGGTTTCATGCAGACCGGCTGGATCGAGGATGGCGGAAACCGCTACTACCTGGATCAGGACGGCATTATGCAGATCGGAGAAGTAAATATTGACGGTACGTTATATAACTTTGGCGATGACGGCATCTTAAACCGCATTGCAGACGGTCCTACCATCACACCTGTTCCTTCCAAAGAACCGGTAGTGGAAAAAGTACCGGAGCCTACTGCCACCGCTGCCCCAACACCTGAACCGGAAGAGCCAAAAGCAGATGCTGATAAAGATCAGAACAAAAAAGAGGATGTCAAAGAGCCGGAAGCTCCTGCTGACAAAGCAGAGCCTGCCGATAAAGACACTCCTGCTGAGGAAAAACCTGCTGAAGAAAAAACTGAGGCTGAGAAGCCTGCAGAAGAAAAATGCATCGCCCTCACCTTTGAGGACGGACCTTCAGAGTTTACCAGGCCGATCCTGGATGCACTTGCAGAAAACGGCGCAAGAGCAACCTTCTTCCTTCAGGGTTCCCATCTGGATGATGATCCATCTGTAGCTTCCCTCATTGCGGAAGCCGGACATGAGCTGGGAAATCACGGATATACCCACTTTAACTTTGCAGAGCTCAATCTCACAGACAGCTCCGCTGAGGTAGACGGTGTAGACGAAGTGCTGGGACTGGTAGATCTTGGAACCTCACTTCTTCGTCCGCCATACGACAGTATGAATGCCGAGCTTGCCGGTATCACCAGAAAGGCTATCATCCTCTGGTCCATCGACAGCCAGGATACCTCACTAACAGGCGCTCAGGAAATTGCCGATCAGGTAATTGCATCCGCAGCTGACGGCGGCATTATCCTGATGCATGACAGCTCCTCCCTCACAGCGGAGGCTGTAAAGCTTCTGGTTCCTGCACTGCAGAAGGAGGGTTACACATTCATGACCGTCACCGAGCTTGCCGCTCACCAGGGAATCACATTAAACTCCGGCGTTACCTATTCATCATTTACAAAATAAGCACTAAAAAAGGAGATGCATTTGCATCTCCTTTTTATTATCTGTTTTTATTCTTCGTCAAGAAGCTCTCCGTAGATATATCCGGTAGTTCCCTGATAATCGATTCGGATCCAGCCCTCGTCTTCACCTTTCTTTTCCACTCTGGTGCCGCGGCTGACGCCTCCGATAACCTCTCCGTGCGGAGCGTCTCGAACATAGCAGTCATCGTTTGCAACCAGTGTAGGTCCTGCCTGAACCTGTGGCTCAAACTGGCCGTCACCGCTCTGTCCCTGACCGTTCAGGTAATCGTTCAGCTCAGGATTTTCCTGAAGCGTTTTGTTATGATCGGTATTCACGCGCTCGTAGAGGGAAACCACATCGTCATCTTTGGCGATCTTGGTGGTATATGCGGAAATAATGGTATCGCTGTCTGCTTTGCTGTTGATGATGAGATTTCCGTCATCGCCGGTCTCCACATAGAACTGGCTGAGACCCGGTACGCCAGGCTCAAATCCAGGGCAATAGTATACATACTCAGCAAATACTGCATATGCATCATCCTGAAGACCCGGTTTGGTGTATACATCCTTCACACGGTAGTTGTCGATGAAGGTGTTCTGGATTCTGTTTTCATCCTCTGCGGCAAAGTCCTCCACAAGAGTCTGCAGCGCATTTAAGTCCTTTGCGGACAGTGCTGCGTAGTAGTCCTCAATCAGTTTGCGGACATCCTCCGGAGCTTCCTCCAGCTTGTTGCTCTGCTCCTTCACTTCTTTTTTCTCAGCTTTGACTTCCTGGGTTTCCTCATCCCCTGGGGTCTCCTGAACTGTTTCCTGCTGTTTTTTGGTTTCCTTTGGTGTGTCTGTCTTTCCCTTCGTACAGGCACGAACCCCGAAAACGATCAGCAGCAACAGGAGCAGGATGGCTCCGCCTAACTCAAAGTAGCGAAGATTATCCGACAGCCATTCTCTAAAGTCGTCTAACATCAGTAGCATCCTCCTTATGAAATTATTTAATTTTTCCCCTAAACACACCTGAAGGGAATCGAACCCCCGCACATGGTACCGGAAACCACTGCTCTATCCACTGAGCTACAGGTGCATGCTCTAGTATAACTTAGCATATTTTCACGAAAATGTAAAGAAAAAAGGCACCGTAACTGCTGTTACGGTGCCTTTTGTGTTACAGTTCACACGGCACCTAATCACTTGCTGATTAGGTGACCGGAGAAAGTGATTCAGCCTTCCTCAGTTAAATGATAGATGCAATAGATTCCCACTGCACCGATCTTTGCATAGCCGTTGGCCTGGATATACTCATCCTGCATCTTCACATCAATAACAGGAACAACCAGATAATTGCAGCGGCCCTCTTTAGCAAACTGTATCACCAGCTCACCATCCCACCGGCCGGCCGGATCGGTAAGCATATAGTACATCCATCTGTCATGTTTGGTTCCGTAGCCCTCCGCGCGGCGTCCGTATCTCATAAAGAAGGACGGCTCCCGCACACGGATATAGTCTGCCACGGCTTCATCCGCAGCAAGGATCACGCGCTCATCGCCTGCATCCTCCTTAATGATCCTGGCAATCTCCAGAATCTCCGGCTGGATCTTATATGGATGGGACATTTTCTGAAATGTGTCGGCATTCCAGACACATCTTCCGGAAACAGCAAAGATGCCAAGGCACAGAACCACGGCAAACAGCCTGAGCGGTGCAGAAGATATTTTTCCACAGATGGTTGTGCCCGCATAGGCGATCAGCGGCAGTACCGGGATCGCCCATAACATTCTCCAGTAGGTCGCCTTATCCAGGAATTTCTGGATCAATGCTGCAGTTGGCGGAAACCAGTAAAAGAAAAGGCCCAGAGCCAGATACCCCAGAAGGATACGGCTCTCTTTATGTTTTTTCACTCTGAACAAAAGGAACACCGCTGCAGCCAGCAGGAGGTACTGATAAAAGCCATCTTCGAAGACTTCCCCCCATTTTGTCAGATTCAGTAATAATACTTCTTGCATAGCGTTCTCCGTTTATAAAAAGATGTATAGAAGTCCGATGGTAATTGCAGGCAGCAAAGTAGCTGCAAGCAGAATCACATCCTTCACTTTTCTGTTCCGGACAAAATTCACCACCATCATAGTTCCTGTGACAAAAGCTGAAAGTACCACTCCCATAGAGGAGAGATAACAGCAGGCGATGTTTGTGAGAAACAGGATCAGGAATCCAAATCGTCTCTCCTCCTCCGCCTTCATAAACTCCAGAAGCATATAGAAAAGAAGCGGAAGGAAGGCTGCTGCCAGAAAGGCCTTGCCCTGCCAGATCCTCACCATCTGGAACTCTGCTGCGTTTTTGATGGAATAGCCGGAGAACACGGTCATCACCGCGATCATCAGCATGTAGATGCCTCTCTGTTCCTTCTTCTCCGGAAACCAGCGGCACGCCAGAAGGTACTGGACCATATACGCGATACAGGTAAAGATCAGGTTGATGGCCAGATGCGCTGTCATGGCAGGATGCAGGTCAAGTGCAAGTTTACTGATGATTCCGGCAAACAGCGGATACTGGGAAAACAGATATCGTTTCGGGAATTCTTTAAACAGAAAGCCTGTATATGGGTTGATCCGGAAGATCAGATCAGAATAGACCGATGCTGTGGAGGCTCCCACATAAAAGCTGTCGTCTGCATCGTAATGCGCATAAAGGAACAGAACCACCAGATGGGCTGCAACCACCAGTACTGCCAGGATCAGATAAAGAGAAGGAAACTCCTTTGCAACAGGTTTCCATTTTCTTCTGCCTGTAAGGAGCAGAACTGCGCCAAGAACCGCCATAAACAGGAAAAATGCGCCAAGGCTGTAGGCCAGCACATGGAACTTTGCGTTCAGGCAGAAAAGCAAAAGTGTCAGCACCTCCGAGGAGGCGAACATGATCACATATCCAAGAAAGAAGCTCTCCAGTACAGAGTAGCTGTGTTTCTTTTTCATCAGCGGCACACCGATAAATGCCGGAAGGAACATAAGCCAGAAGGCTGCGATCCCGCATCGAATAAAATCACCCATGATTATTCTCCAGTTAATTCTCTTAAATAAGTATATATCTCATCCTCCAGCGGCGGGCAGCCACTGAGGGAATGTTCAAACAGTCGGGTACAGTTGCCCACACCGAGCACGCCGGTTTTTCCGCGGTATCCCTGCCCAATGCAGATCTTACCCGGAAGCCTGTCAAGAAGCCCTTCCTCCTGAAGCTTCAGCACCGCAGGAACCAGGTATGCATAGCAGGCACTGCAGGAATCCACTTCCTCAACAAGATCGTAGACCTCCACCACCTTGCGGTTCTTTGGTATGGTGATCTGCTGCTCTTCACCGAAGGTCAGTATCTCCGCATTCTCAAGATCTCCGCAGCCTACACCGGCCTTCTCAGCTTCGACAATATACGGAATTTCTTCTTTTTCATATCCCAGAAGCTGCGCCACATAAGTGTCAATGAGCACAGGGTCCAGTCCTGCAAATACGCGGTTCATCTCAAAAGGATTTCCGCCGTCCTCCGAATCCAGGTCGCCGCAGATATTGTCCACCAGAATGAAGCTCTGATGGATGGCCTGACTTAAGCATGCAATCGGTTTATGAAGTCCCAGGGAATGGAAACGGCGCTTCTCACTGTTTGGAAGCAGGCCCTTCATATTCTTTAACGCGCAGGTGATCTTTGTCTGGCAGTGGCCTTTCATGACAGGAACATTGATGAGAAAATCCACATCCTGCACAGCCCTGCAGATCTTTAATGTGAGATCACCGGCGGGGACCTCCACACCTTTTTCCTTCTGCATATCCAGGAACGGTACGCCGTACTGCTGCGAAAGCGCTGCATATCCGCAGACCTCTATGGATTCCTCCGTGCGGTCTCCCACCCAGGAGCCCTCCATCATCACAAGATTGGAAAAGCCTTTCCCCTGCAGATATTCAATGAGGCCTGCCACCACTTCCGGATGGGTGGTAGAGCCAAAGGAGGCATCCACCGGAGCCACCAGATTGGGCTTGATACCGATGCGCGTACTCTTATCCGGAATCATACCGGCAAGGTCACAGCGCTCCAAAAGCTCCATGGACATTTCTTTAAACTGATGTCCGCATTGGATCAGGATCTGATTCTGCTTCATTCTTCTATCCCTTTAGATATTTTTTATTTTTACTTAAATCTTATAAATAATAACATGCGAATATGAAAAAAACAACATCACCTTGTTTCGGTGCAGATTCTATGCTATATTCAGAAGCAGTCAACAAACTTGTATTTTAAGGAGGAATAACAATGCTGATTCCTGTTTTGCTTTTTATTTTAGGTCTTCTCTTCCTTATTAAAGGAGGCGACTGGTTTGTGGATGGTGCCACCGGCATTGCCACCCGCTTCCATGTTCCGGAGATCCTCATCGGCGCCACTGTGGTATCTATAGGAACCACCCTTCCGGAGGTCATGGTTTCCGCCACCTCAGCCCTCAGCGGTCACAGTCAGATCGCCTATGGAAACGCCATCGGCTCCATCATCTGCAACACTGCACTGATCTCCGCCATCACCATTGCATGTAAGCCGGGCAAAATCGAGAAAAAGACCCTCATCACTCCGGTCATTTTCTTCTTTGCCTCCGCTGCATTCTATGCAGGCATCTCCTATACCACCGGCTATTTCAGCCGCACCAGCGGTTTTCTTTTCCTGGCCATCTTTGTGATCTACATGCTCACCACCGTTCGCCAGATGAAAAACGCTCCCGCGGAGGATTCCGAAGTTGAGGTGGATGAAAACAGTACCCTTGAAAAAGAGCTCTTTCTTCTGATCCTCGGTGCAGTCCTCATTGCCATCGGCGCAGACCTGCTGGTAGATAACGGAACCCTGATCGCAGCAGCCCTTGGTGTACCGGAATCCGTAATCGCCCTTACCTTTGTAGCACTTGGAACCTCTCTTCCGGAGCTGGTTACCGCCATCACTTCCCTGATGAAAGGCCATGGCGCCCTCTCCCTTGGAAATGTCATCGGTGCAAACCTTTTCAACCTGGTACTGGTAAGCGGTGTTTCCGTCACCCTCTCCCCGTTCAGCATTCCAAACAACAGCCAGATCGCAGGCATAAATGCTTCCCTTCTGGTGGATATCCCGGTAATGCTCTTTGTTATGGCATTCATGACACTGCCTGCACTGATCCGAGGTAAGCTCTCCCGCTATCAGGGCATTCTGCTTCTCATCATTTATGCATCCTACTGCATCTTCCAGTTCACAATGTAAAAGTACACAAACTAACGCGCTAAAGCAGTTCTTTTTTTGAAAGAACTGCTTTTTTTTCAGATAGGCTGTATTTGTCCTTGATGATTCGACAAATTTATGTATAATAGAAACAATGGATAAAAGGAGGAATCAATTTATGGCACAAAGAACTGATATTCATAAAGTATTGATTATTGGATCCGGTCCTATCATTATCGGACAGGCCTGCGAGTTCGACTATTCCGGAACTCAGGCTTGTAAAGCGCTGAAAAAGCTTGGATATGAGATCGTCCTGGTCAACTCTAACCCTGCAACCATCATGACCGACCCGGAGATCGCCGATGTTACCTACATCGAGCCTCTGAACACAGAGCGTCTGGAAGCTATCATCGCAAAAGAGAGACCTGATGCACTTCTCCCTAACCTGGGTGGACAGTCCGGCCTGAACCTTTGCGCAGAGCTGAACAAAGAAGGTATTCTGGACAAGTATAACGTAAAAGTTATCGGTGTTCAGGTAGACGCTATCGAGCGTGGTGAGGACCGTATCGAGTTCAAGAACGCAATGAACGCTCTTGGTATCGAAATGGCTAAATCCGAGGTTGCTTATACCGTTGAGGAAGCACTTAAGATCGCTGATGAACTTGGTTACCCTGTAGTTCTTCGTCCTGCATACACCATGGGTGGAGCCGGCGGCGGACTGGTATATAATAAAGAAGAATTAAAGACTGTTTGTGCACGTGGTCTTCAGGCCAGCCTTGTAGGACAGGTTCTGGTTGAGGAGTGTGTTCTCGGCTGGGAAGAGCTTGAGCTTGAAGTTGTACGTGACAAAGATGGCAACATGATCACCGTATGCTTCATTGAGAACATTGACCCAATGGGAGTACATACCGGTGATTCTTTCTGTGCGGCACCTATGCTCACCATCTCTGAGGAGGTTCAGAAACGTCTTCAGGATCAGGCATACCGCATTGTTGAATCCGTACAGGTTATCGGTGGAACCAACGTACAGTTCGCACACGATCCTGTATCTGACCGTATCGTAGTTATCGAGATCAACCCACGTACCTCCCGTTCTTCCGCACTTGCTTCCAAGGCAACCGGTTTCCCAATCGCATTAGTTTCCGCTATGCTTGCTACCGGTCTTACCCTGAAAGACATCCCTTGCGGCAAATACGGCACTCTGGACAAATATGTTCCGGACGGTGATTACGTAGTTATCAAGTTCGCTCGCTGGGCATTTGAGAAATTCAAAGGCGTTGAGGACAAGCTTGGTACTCAGATGCGTGCCGTTGGTGAAGTAATGAGTATCGGTAAAAACTATAAAGAGGCATTCCAAAAAGCTATCCGCTCCCTTGAGACCGGACGCTACGGACTTGGCCACGCAAAAGACTTCGATACCCTTCCAAAAGAAGAGCTTCTCCGTCGTCTTGCAACCCCATCCAGTGAGAGACATTTCATGATGTACGAAGCACTTCGCGCAGGTGCTACTGTAGATGAGATCCATGATGCTACTCGCGTTAAGAAATACTTCATTGAGCAGATGAAGGAACTGGTTGAGGAGGAGGAAGAGATCCTGAAGAGCAAAGGCTCTCTCCCATCTGATGAGCTTCTCATCCAGGCTAAGAAAGATGGTTTCTCTGATAAATACTTAAGCCAGCTCCTTGAAGTATCCGAGGATGACGTACGTAACCGTCGTCTTTCCCTTGGTCTTGAGGAGGCATGGGAAGGCGTTCACGTAAGCGGAACTCAGGATAGTGCATACTACTTCTCCACTTACAACAGCGAGGATAAGAACCCAACTTCCGACAAACAGAAGATCATGATCCTTGGCGGCGGTCCAAACCGTATCGGTCAGGGTATCGAGTTCGACTACTGCTGCGTACACGCTTCTCTGGCACTTAAGAAACTCGGCTTCGAGACCATCATCGTTAACTGTAACCCAGAGACCGTATCCACTGACTACGATACCTCCGACAAGCTCTATTTCGAGCCGCTGACTCTCGAGGACGTACTCAGCATTTACCATAAAGAGAAACCGGTTGGTGTTATCGCACAGTTCGGCGGACAGACTCCTCTGAACCTTGCTGCTGACCTTGAGAAGAACGGTGTTCGTATCCTTGGTACCTCCCCTGCAGTCATCGACCTTGCAGAGGACCGCGATCAGTTCCGTGCTATGATGGATAAGCTTGGCATCCCAATGCCTGAGTCCGGAATGGCTACCACCGTTGAGGAAGCTCTTGCAATCGCAAAAGAGATCGGCTATCCTACCATGGTTCGTCCTTCCTACGTTCTTGGTGGACGTGGTATGGAGGTCGTTTACGACGACGCAGCTCTTACCGAGTACATGAAAGCAGCTGTAGGCGTAACTCCTGACCGTCCAATCCTGATCGACCGTTTCCTGAACCACGCTATGGAGTGTGAGGCAGATGCGATCAGCGATGGTACTCACGCATTTGTTCCTGCAGTTATGGAGCACATTGAGCTTGCAGGTGTTCACTCCGGTGACTCCGCTTGTATCATTCCTTCCGCTCACATCTCTCCTGAGAATCTAGCAACCATCAAGGAATACACCAGAAAGATTGCTGAAGAAATGGGCGTTAAAGGTCTTATGAATATGCAGTACGCTATTGAGAAAGGCCGCGTATACGTTCTTGAGGCTAACCCAAGAGCATCCCGTACCGTTCCGCTTGTATCCAAAGTCTGCAACATCCGTATGGTGCCACTTGCAACCGAGATCATCACTTCCGATCTCACCGGCAAGCCATCTCCTGTTCCATCTCTGAAAGAACAGGATATTCCAAACTACGGTGTTAAAGAAGCTGTATTCCCATTCAACATGTTCCAGGAGGTTGACCCTATCCTTGGACCTGAGATGAGATCCACCGGTGAGGTTCTTGGTCTTTCCAAGTCCTACGGCGAGGCATTCTACAAAGCACAGGAAGCTACCCAGACCCGTCTTCCACTTGAGGGAACCGCACTTCTCTCCGTTAACCGCAAGGATAAAGAGGAAGTTGTTGAAGTTGCACGTATCCTTCATGAGGATGGATTTAAGCTGGTTGCAACCGAAGGAACCTACAACATCATCTCCGAAGCAGGACTTCCTGTTGAAAAGATCAAAAAGCTGTCTGAGGGACGTCCAAACGTTCTGGATATCATCACCAACGGCGATGTACAGCTGATCGTAAACTCCCCTGTAGGTAAAGATTCCCATCAGGATGACAGCTGCTTAAGAAAAGCTGCTATCAAGGGCAAGATTCCATACATGACCACCATCGCAGCTGCTCTTGCTACCGCTAAGGGTATCCGCTATGTAAAAGCTCATGGAAATTCTGAGGTAAAATCTCTCCAGATGCTCCACAGCGAGATCCATGACAAATAATTAATCAGATATAACGAAGACCTGCTGTATTCATTGAATATAGCAGGTCTTTTTTATTAAAAAAATAATGGCGGGATCTTAATGGATCCCGCCATAATACTTTTGTTATCACTCTTCGTTTATATTCTGCATCTTATTTCTGTATGCTCTTGGGGAGATGCCGTGCACCTTTCTGAACACTCTGGTAAAATAGTTTACATCCAGGAAGCCGCAGCTGGTGGCGATCTCCTGAATTGGCAATCTGGTGGTGTTCAGCATCAGGCGTGCCTGACGGAGACGTACCTCCTGAATGTACTCCTTCAGATTCAGATCCACCTCTTTTTTAAACAGTGCAGAGAGATGTGTATTGCTCACATAAAACTGGTCTGCAAGGCTCTTGAGGGTGATCTGCTCCATGTAATGGAAGTCCACATAGTCCAGACATCTGTGGATCAGCTGAGAGTATCCGGATCTGGAATAATTGTTTACAAGAAGGCAGTACTTGCGAATCATCTCCATTCTGTGCATCTGGATCTGTCCAACAGAGGACAGGCTCTCGATTTCAATTGCCTGCTTTCTGGAGAGCTCATCAATATAGACCGGATGAACATTGGCCTGTTCCACACTCTTTCTGAGCAGTGTATTCATGACAAGAGAAAGGTTCTTTACATCACGAAGGGCGTCGCCGTGTCTTGGCAGGATACGGAATTTACCCCATTCATTCATGCGCTGAGTTGCCTCGGCAAAGTCGCCTTTTCTGACCGCCTCCAGGAAGGAGTTTTCCATACGGTAACGTTTCTCAATAATATCAGTAGTGAAGTCTGTATCAGGCTGCATGGAGAAGGAATTGTACTGGAGGGAGAAAAAGCTGGTGGCTGTCATCTCACTCTTAACAAGCTTCACTTCACACTGGAAGATGCGCCGGCAGAAGCCAAGCAGGATGCTGTTCCAGGTGTCCATGGAGTTTATGATCGGAATCTGGGAATAGAATACGCGGATGTTTCTATCCTCGCCTGGGCCAAGGTTGGCTTTTTTTACAAGCTCCTCAAATTCCTCATCTGTAGGCTGGTCCTCCATGATAGGACCTATAAAGCAGTGGGTGTACCCGGTCTCCTCCCGGACGCTGTCCGGAAAACGGAAATAAGAATGGTACATATACAGATTATTCTTGATCAGGTACAGGGTATTGGGTTCGCAGGATTTAATAACTTCATCCAGAACCAGCATATAATCGAAATCGCCGTAGAGCTTGTCGCTCATGCCGAAGTCTACTTTTTTCCATTCATCATAAGGCGGTTTTAAAAACATGATCTGGGCACCGATGGCCTGCACGGTGTCCTGCATAAGACTTAATACATCTGTAAGCATACTCGTTTTTTCCTCAAAACTGGATTATTTTATAAAATTTTAGCATTATTTCTTAAGAAATGCAAGTCATTCTCATGTGTTGATAAAATTTAATTTTATAGGTTCAAGTGTCATGTTTAAAATCATCCCCCATTTCCTTTTACGTCAATATAACAAAATCCTAATTTACATCAAGTTTTTTCTTGTATAATTTTCACAATTTTTGCTATAATAAGATTTATATAAGGCGTATTTTGTCCTGCAAAATAGCCATGTAGTAAACATAATCAATTTATTAAAGGAGGAAGATCCTATGGTTAATTTAAGAGAAAAACCATTCTATCTGAACGACGAGCAGATCCAGTGGGTGGAGGACACCATCGCATCCATGACCCTGGATGAAAAAGTAGGCCAGCTCTTTGTACAGATGAGAAAGACCCTTGAGCCATCTGTTGTAAAAGCCACCCTCGATACCTATCATCAGGGCGGTCTCCGCTGGCAGGGCGGCGACAAAGAGGCTGTTTACAACCAGAACAAAATGTATCAGGAAATGTCCAGAATTCCTGTCCTCATCGCAGCAAACTGTGATGACGGCGGAAATGGCTGTCTGTCCGACGGTACCTTCGTTGCTACCGCTGCTGAGGCAGCTGCAGGCGGCGATCCTAAGACCGCATATGACATTGGTTACGTAGCAGGCCGCGAGGCTTCTTCCTGCGGTGTAAACTGGATGTTCAATCCATGTGCCGACATCTTCATGAACTGGAGAAATACTATCGTAAATACCCGTGCTTTTGGTGACAACGCTGATCAGGTTATTGAGAACGTACGCGCATACATCAACGGTCTTCATCAGAGCAATATCGCAGCATGCTGCAAGCACTTCCCTGGCGACGGTGTTGAGGAGCGTGACCAGCATCTGGTTCTTGGCGTTAACGACCTCTCTGTAGAGGAATGGGACGCTTCCTTCCGTAAAGTATACCAGACCATGATCGACGAAGGTCTGGAGAGCATCATGGTTGGCCATATCGCACTTCCTGAGATGAGCAAAAAGCTCCGTCCTGGCATTGCTGATAAGGATATCATGCCTGCTACTCTTGCACCTGAGCTTCTTACCGACCTCCTTCGCGGAGAGCTTGGATTCAACGGACTTGTAATCACCGACGCTTCCCATATGGCAGGTATCGCTTGTATGGAAAAACGTGAGGTAGCTGTTCCTAAGGCTATCGCAAGCGGCTGTGATATGTTCCTCTTCTCCAACGATATTGAGGAAGACTTTAACTACATGAAGAACGGTGTTCTGAACGGTGTTATTTCCGAGGAGCGTCTCAGCGATGCCCTTCACCGTATTCTTGGTCTCAAAGCCCGCCTGAACCTCTTCAAGCCTGAGGTAGCTATTCCGGATCCATCTATCAAAGATTCCGTAGTTGGCTGCGAAGAGCACAAACAGCTGGCTGTAGAGGCTGCTAAACGCTGCATCACTCTGGTTAAAGATACCCAGAACAACCTTCCAATCGACCCTGTTAAACAGAAACGCGCACGTCTCGTTTACATCCAGTCCACTCCTACCACCAAGGCTTACGCAGGCGACCCTGTAAAAGACGTAGTGATCGAGGAACTGAAGGCTGCTGGCTTTGATGTAGATGTAGCACCTAACTATCATGACCTTGAGGTTGCTGAGGGCCCAAGCTTCAAGCATATGCTCACCATGATGGACTGCGGCAAAATGGAAGACTTCAGAAATAAATACGATGTTGTATTCCTTGTAGTTTACGTAAAAGGCTATGCTCAGGAGAACGAAGTACGTCTCCGCTGGAGCTGCAACCACTCCTCCGAGCTTCCATGGTACGCTACCGAGGTTCCTACCGTTGGTATCAGCTTAAACTACACCACACACCTGATTGACATCCCACAGGTTCGTACCTTCGTAAATGCTTACGGTCCTACCAGAGAATCCATCCGCGAGGCTCTGAACAAGATCACCGGCAAGAGCGAGTTCACTGCTACCCCATCCGACACCGTATTCTGCGGCAAATGGGATACCAGACTGTAATTTGAATTTACAAAATCCAAACTTCATAAAAAAAGAGCCAGGCTGTTAAAGCCTGGCTTTTTTGATACACGATTCCGGATAATTGGATTATTTACGGCGATTCTGGAAATACGCTCTCAGAACAGCGGTAACAATCACCACGCCCACTAAAACTACCATAACGGTAGTGGATGGCATCTCATGATTTGGATTAAACAAAAAGTTATACAATGGCTGAGGCATTTCTTTTCACTCCTGTCTTCAGAATTTCCTGCTCCCAGTATATCATACTCTGTTCCATCTGCAAATAGTTTCAGTTGTTTACTGGCTATTCTTCCGTTTTTATGGTATAATAATATAAATTGTGATCATGACAGGAGTAGTATTTATGTCTTTTGCGAATAATAAAGGGAAAAAATTGAAATACAGTAAAGAGAACGAAGTCAGCATGAAGGAATACCTGGCTGCCAAACAGGAGCTGGAGGAACTTCAGAAGGAATACGGCATTGAACCAACCGAGCCAAAGAGCCGCGGTCACCGTTTTCTGGACTGGTATTTTGATAAAAAAGAGAATCGCCGTAAGGTAAAAGTAAACCGCAAGAAATACCTCTGGATGACCATCCTTGGCGGCTGGTTCGGTCTTCACCGTTTTGTTGCCAAACAGTATTGGGTGGGTACGCTTTACCTGGTACTCTGCTGGAGCGGTTTCCCGCTTGCCATGACCCTCATTGATCTGCTCATTATCATCCCGCTTCCGGTGGATGAGGACGGAAATATCGAAGTTTTATAACAGACATAGCTAAGCTGCAGGAGTTCTCTCCTGCAGCTTTTTATTATTGTATGAAAACAAAAAGGGTGCCGGATAACCGACACCCTTAAGTAATCAGATTTTCTAATTATTTGTTCATTGCTTTTGCTTTGATTGCAGCGATCTCATCCTGGATCTCAGCCATGTATTCTTTGGTCAGAGGATAGAATTTAAGAGCTACGATGTTGCAAAGGAGACCGATGATAACGGTACCGAATGCAAGGAACAGAGCTACTGGCATGATAGCGCCAACATTGATTCCCTGGAATCCTTCGGTAATACCGTCGTTCATCATTGCCATTGTAGTATCAGCATCCGGAAGTTTGGTGGTGAAACCGATACCAGCAAGCATAACACCGGTGATCATTGGAGCGAAGGAAGAAATCAGTTTATCAACGAGGGAGAACAGGGTTCCCATAAGACCTGGAACGTATTTACCGGTACGATATACTTCGTAGTCAGCACAGTCAGCGGTCATTGGGATTACGATGTTACCGGAGATACCCTGGAAACCAGCGATTGCAACGGTAAGTACGATGTAAGCAACGGTGAAGAAGGACCATACCATTGGAGTACCGTAACCACTGGACATGGAAGTTGGATCTCCGAAGATCCACAGGCAGATCATAACTGCGTTCAGAACGATACCGCCCCAGGAACCGATGAGCATTGCTTTTCTCTGTCCAAGAGTAGTAGCAAGACCACCAACGAATACCATACAGATGATAGCGGATGGAATGGAGGTCATACCGGTCATGGTACCATAAATGGAGTAGTTTCCTGCAATAAGACCGAAAAGTACGATGTAGATAGTGGAAGTTCTCATAGAGGAAGCAAGTTTATCAGAGGAAGCAGATACGATAAGCATCTGGATAGCTCTGTTGCCTTTGATGGTATCCCAGTAGTCTTTCAGACCAACTTTAACAGCCTGACCGGTTCCGAAGAACTCGCTTCTATCCTTAGGAGCGATGGAGATAACTGCGATGATGGTGAATACAAGGGAGATGGATGCGGTGAGGATCCACAGCTTGTTCCATGTAACCTGGCTTACGAAACCGCCTTCGTTGCTGGTAGCGATTTTGGTAGCTACTACTGGCATGAATGCGAAGAGCAGGGTGTTGTAAGCACCGTCGAACATGGTGAACAGAGGTCTCTGTTTAGGGTCATTGGTAAGACAGGTCTGTGCGGATTTGGTAACAACGCACTGGAAAGTATAACCAATGTAGTAAATAGCTGCACATACGATGAAGAATGGATATCTTGCAGCCTCTGGTACAGATGGGGTGAAGTGGAACATGATATAGGACATAACCAGAAGGATTAACTGTCCGATAACCATGAATGGTCTGTTTTTACCGAATTTTCCGTTTGTTTTATCAACGGTAAATCCAATGAATGGATCGGTTACACCGTCCCAGATACGCATCATCATTGCGAAACTGGAAGCGGTAACTACGCTTACTCCTACGAAACCGGTGAGGTAGTAAGCTACGAAGTTCATTAAGAACAGGTAAGTGTTTGTAGCGGTATTGTTCAGTGCGAAACCTGCAACACGCCACAGTGGTACGCGGTGAACACCATTTTCACCATAGTACTTGTCTGGTAAGCTTCTTGTCTGTGCCATAAGTCTCTCTCCTTACGTTTTATTGATTTTTTTGCACGTATACATTTTCCCATCATTCCAGAGACGGCCGCCTATTTTTATTATAGGTGACTGACCTTCCGGATAAGCCTCTTCCACAACAGGCTTTCCGAAGCGGATTTCCGGAAATTTGTACATATGCGAGGGGGTCGCTTATTATGACCCACAGCCAACGCTGCTTTATGCAACATTGACATTGAAGCGGTGTTTCACCATACTTCATTGTTCAAAATTAACTATAACATACTCTGAATCAAACGTCAATTTTATTATTTTTTTTGTTTGGTTTATAAATTTTTTAGAATTATTTCGTCACATTGTATGCAGACTATTTTACTTTTTTTGTCATGAATCACAGTCTGTCAGCACTTCAGCACGGCCAGATCCAGCGGTTCCAGAAGGGCATCTTTCTTTCCGTATATCTCCTGCGCTTCCCCTTCAGGAAGAGGCAGGGATACAGAGCTGCTGCCCCAGTTCTGGTAGATATAATATTTCGCATCCACTCTCTCGCGCAGGGTGACTTCCAGTTCATCCGGAATACTGCCCGGCACTACGCCGGATATACCTTCTCTCTCACAAAGCGCACGCAGGAAATCCACCTGAAAATCAGCATCAAAGTCTGCTGCCACATACCAGGCTTTTCCGGCACCATATTTATTCACAGTGATTGCAGGATAGCCTGCATAGAAGTCCTCGCCGTATGTCATAAGCGCCTCAGCGCCTCGAAGTTCCACCAGGTCACAGAGATATCTGCAGGTATATTCTTTCTCTAAGCCCAGAGCATTGCCTGCTCCCGGCACCCCTTTATTCGTTTCCCAGTCATACAGTCCGTCGATCTCTGTGCTTCTGAGACCCATCACATCCATGAGATCGTGCGGCGTGCCGCCGAGAAATGTACGGTCTGTATAATCTGCAATGCCGGACCAGTAGGTCATAACAAACTGTCCGCCCCTCTCCACAAAGGCTCTGACCTTTTTCTCAAAGCCTGCTCTGAACATGTAAAGCATAGGAGCCACCACAATATCATAGCCATCCAGCTCGCAGGTCATATCAATAAAATCCACACCTATGCCAAGCTTTCTGAAAGCCCGGTAATACTTCTTTACCGCTTCATGGTAAAACAGTCCGTTGTTTCTCGGTCCCTGAGAATCCTCCATAGCCCAGCGGCTCTCCCAGTCAAAAACAATGGCCGCACGGCTCTTCATGGTACTTCCCGTAAGCTGCGCAAGCTCCTTCAGTGTATCTCCCACTTTGGTTACTTCCTTAAATACACGGGTATCCATACCACCATAATGGTCGATGACAGCACCGTGGAATTTCTCCGTGGAGCCCCGGCTCTGCCTGATCTGGAAATACATAGCTCCCTCGCCGCCGTGGGCAATGGCCTGCATGGACTGTGAAAACAGAACCCCAGGTCTTTTCAGCTTGCTGACACCCTGCCAGTTGGTTGAGGATGGGCAGGATTCCATCTGGAAGAAAGGTTTTCCCTTCAGGGAACGCATAAGATCATGGAACATGCCGTTATCGTATGCGATATCCGCATTGCTCTGCTTATGCCAGGTAGGATAAGTATCCCAGGATACGATATCAATCTCTTTGGCCAGTTCAAAATTATTCAGCGGCACAAAATCATACATAAGATTTGCGGTTACAGGAAGATTACTGCCGCCCTCTCTTACGCACTGTACTTCGTGATGCAGGAAATCCCTGGTGCGCTCCGTCACAAAACGCTTCCAATCCAGGTTCAGCCCATGCACGCTCATCTCTCCCCTTGGGGAAGGACTCTCGATCTGGTCAAAGCTGTTATAAGTATGACTCCAGAAGGTGGTTGCCCAGCGCTTATTCACTTCTTCTATATTCTCATATCTCTCCTTCAGCCATTCCCGGAAAGCCTCCTGACAGAGCGGACAATGGCAGTCCCCGCCGTACTCGTTAGAGATATGCCACATGATAACACCCGGATGATTTCCAAACTTCTGAGCCAGTTTTGTGTTGATAATGCGTGTCTTCTCCCTGTATACAGGGGATGTATAGCAATGGTTATGGCGTCCGCCAAAAAGGTCTTTCTCTCTCTTAGCGTTGACACGCAGCACCTCCGGATATTTATCCGCCAGCCATTT
>JAGHUU010000271.1 GCA_018064695.1 Candidatus Blautia equi
CGAACCACACGTCTTAAAATACGCTCGTCCGCATCCGCCTCCACATAGACCTTGATATCCAGCAGGTTTCTGGTTCTTGGATCCGCCAGGAGCAGAATACCCTCAACCAGGATCACCTTCTTAGGTTCTATTCTTGTGGTCTTATCAGATCTGTTATGCTGGCTGAAATCATAGACAGGGCAATCCACCGCCTGTCCGTTCTTCAGCATCTGCAGATGCTCGATCATCAGCTCTGTCTCCAGAGAATCCGGATGGTCATAATTCAGTTTTTTTCTATCCTCAAAGGAAATATCATCATGCCTTTTATAATAATTATCATGATACAAAACCGCCACATCATCCGGGAAAGCCGCCTTCAGCCTGTTGGTAAATGTAGACTTTCCGGAGCCTGTACCGCCGGCAATACCAATCACGATACAATCCATAGTATCCATCTCCTTCTTTATGCCAGTTCCAGCGCGATCTCCATCATCTTATGGAAGCTGGTCTGTCTCTCATATGCGGTGAGGGCTCTTGCCTTATAAAGATGATCGGAAATAGTGCAGATGCAGAGGGCATTTTTCTTAGCCTGAGCGGCGTTCATGTACAGTGCAGCGGCTTCCATCTCGATAGCCAGCACGCCCATGCTTCTCCACTTATCGTTTGCAGTCTCATCTGCATTGTAGAAGGTATCGGAGGAGAGAATATTTCCAACCTTAACCTCGGTTCCAAGCTCTTCTGCTGCCTTAAGGGCTCTGCTCATCAGCTCAAAGCTGGCGATTGGAGCATAAGTGCCCGGAAGCTTATACTGTGCTGCGTAATTGGAGTTGGTACATGCGCCCATGCCGAGCACGATGTCCTCAACCTCCACATCCTCCTGCAGACCACCTGCGGAACCAATGCGGACAATGTTCTCCACACCATAGAAATTAAACAGCTCATAAGAATAAATACCGATGGATGGCATGCCCATGCCGCCGCCCATAACGGAGATCTTCTTTCCCTTATAGGTTCCGGTAAAGCCAAGCATGTTGCGGACACCGTTCACCTGAACAACGTCCTCAAGATAAGTATCAGCAATATATTTTGCGCGGAGCGGATCGCCCGGCATCAGCACGGTTCTGGCGAAATCGCCCTCTTTTGCTTCATTATGTGGGGTAGGAATCACTGCCATAATAAATCTCCTTTTCACTAATCATCAGATATAGAATCCCGCATACAGGTGCCTTATCAGGACCCGTATGCAGGCATGAAACAAAAATTATCTCTGTCCCTTATCGTACGGGATACCCTCTGCCTTCGGCGCACGGGAGCGCTTGGAGGTGAAGGCAAGCACAATAAGAGAAATGATATAAGGAAGCATGTTGTAAACAGTTCCCGGAAGCTTCAGGGAGAGAAGCAGCGGGAAGCCGGTATATACATTGGAAAGTGCACGGAACAGACCGAAGAGCAGGGAAGCCAGTGCGATATTCACAGGTTTCCACTGACCGAAGATCATAACCGCCAGTGCCAGGAAGCCAAAGCCGGCAACACCGTTCTCAAACTTCCACTCACTTACGCCTGCAGTGATGTACACAATACCGCCAAGGCCGCCAAGGGCACCGGAGATCAGCACACCTGCATAACGCATTTTGTAAACGTTGATACCTACAGAGTCCGCTGCCTGTGGATGCTCACCGCAGGCCATCAGGCGAAGACCGAATCTGGTTTTATAAAGAGTCACATAGGAAGCGACCAGCACGAGCACTGCCACAACCATGAACCAGTTGAACTCAAAGCCGTTGATGTTGATAAGAAATGCCTTCTTCTCCTCAATGTACTGAATAGCGGAGGAAACATTATCAGGACTCTCTGCAGAGTTGATGGCACGAACAGCTACGGTAGCTGCTGCGGTACCAAGCATGTTCATAGCGGTACCGACCAGAGTCTGGTCAGCCTTGAACTGAATAGCAGCCACTGCCAGAAGCAGTGAGTAGAGCATACCCATGATCACTGCTGCAAGGATAACCATAAGGATCATCACAATGGCAGGAACAGACGGATCCAGGAATTTCATCATCAGCGCGCCGCCAAGGGCACCCATAACCATGATACCTTCCAGACCGATGTTGATGACACCGCTGTGCTCGGAGAAGCATCCTCCCATGGCTACCAGAAGAAGAACGGAAGCAAAAATAAGCGTATACTGAGCTAAAAGCAGCATTATGCCTCGCCTCCTTTCTGAGTTTTAGCGGCCTTCTCATCCCTCTTATCCAGCATGCGGTTGATCCACAGCTTGAAGAAGAATACAAAACCACAGAGGTAGATAATGATGGCGGAGATAAAGTCTGAGATCTGGGAACAATACAGAGTCTTATCTACATAGGAACCGCCGCTGGTAATGTGCTGAATAAAATAAGAGGAGAAAATAGTTCCGATAGGATTTAATCCTCCAAGGAATGCTGCCGCAATTCCGTTAAAGCCCATGCCCGGGATACTTGTCTGGGTAACAGCCCACTGCTCCATACCGGTAAGGTAGAAGAAAGCAGCGCCGAGACCTGCCAGCGCACCGGAGATCACCATGGTCAGGATGATATTATATTTTTCACGCATACCGGCATACTTAGCAGCCTGCTTGTTGATACCTGTTGCGCGAAGCTCATAACCAAGCTTGGTCTTCTCAAGAACCACCCATACCAGAATAGCCATGATAACAGAACATGGAAGGGCGATGGTCACATACTTATTGTTTGCAAAGAACACGCCAAGCCCTGCTGCCGGGATCAGACCTGCCTCATTTACGGAACCGATGCCGATGGTATATGGGCTGGTGGAATCCTTTACACCTGCCAGAAGCATGTTTACGGAGTAAAGAGCGATCCAGTTCAGCATGATGCAGGAGATAACCTCGTTTACATTGCAGTATGCCTTCAGCATACCGGAAACTGCACCAAGGACTGCGCCAGCCACCAGAGCAGCCACAACACATACAAACCACGGAAGCTTCAGGTTCAGTGCACAGTAGAGGGCGGCACCTGCGCCGGCTACATACTGACCTGCCGCACCAATATTGAAAAGGCCTACTTTGTAGGCAAAGAGTACAGAAAGAGAACACATAAGAAGCGGTGCTGTCTTAACCAGAGTACTTCCAAAGTACTGTTTTACCTTTACCTCGGATGGATAATAGAAATAGTTTTTCAGAATGTTGATGATCGCCTGTCCTGCACCGGCCGGGTTGATGATGAGAAGTACGATATATCCCACCAGTAATCCAAGGACAATGCTGAGCAGGGATGCAAGAAGCGTCTGTACTGCATTATTTCTCAGAAGACTGCTTTTGGATTTCCCATTGGAATTCATGCTTATGCCTCCTTTTTCTTAGCGCCTGCCATGTACAGACCAAGTTCTTCAACAGTTACTTTCTTCGGATCAAACTCGCCTACGATCTCACCCTCGTACATAACAAGGATCCTGTCGGAAACGTTCATGACCTCGTCCAGCTCCAGGCTCACCAGAAGGACACCTTTTCCTG